>NZ_MWJM01000020.1:0-26026 GCF_002018435.1 Mammaliicoccus fleurettii
ATATATTTTGTTAATACCCTAGAAAAACCAATGGTTGATTACATCTAAAGATATTACACAAAATTATGGACTTGACTCTTCTTACGGACATTTCTCAGATTTTTGTCCCTTACAGCACCTCTTACGGACATTTCTCGGAATTATGTCCCTTACAACACCTCTTACGGACTTTTCTCAGAATTATGTCTCTTACAACCACTCTTACGGACATTTCTCAGAATTATGTCCCTTACACCACCTCTTACGGACATTTCTCGGAATTTTGTCCCTTACAACACCTCTTACGGACATTTCTCAGAATTATGTCCCTAAGACTTGTACTTCCATCTTACATTTTAAAAAACTCATATTAAATAAAAAGAATCTTTCCTATATAATAATTCTAAAGGAAAGATTCTTTATTTTTTTCTTATATAAACTACTTCCATCTAATCCTCTACATACTGGTCATTAGCTGCTTGTAATGCGAAGATATAGAATAAGACTGATATTATAATTAATGAAATGATACCGATATCCCATCCTCCTAATAAATCATGTAAAAATCCTATTAAGAATGGTCCTATTGCTGCGATAAAGTAACCGACTGATTGTCCAAATCCTGATAAGGACATACTGCCTGCGTTTGTTCTTGCTCGAATTGAAAAGAAGGTCATGCATAAGCTAAATCCTGCTCCCATTCCAAATCCTGCTATTATAATTCCAACGATTAATACTATGTATGATTGACTAAATAATAAACTAAATCCTAGTATAAACAACATACTTACTATCGTAACGAGTAATTTTTGGTTTTGCATTTTTGATGCGATTATTGGGAATATAAACGTCATTGGTACTTGTGAAAATTGATTTAACATTAATAAATAGCCTGCTGCTGTTGGTGACAATCCTTTGTCTATTAGAATGGTTGGCATCCATGCTATAACTGTATAAAATACCATTGATTGCATTGCCATTGTTAATGCTACAACCCAAGCTAATTTAGATGTAGACATTCTGACTTTCGGTCCTTGAACTTTATTTTGCATTTCTTTAGTTGCTTGTACTTCTTGTTGTTTTCCACTTTTAACTTGTGGTATCCAAAATATAATGGCTAATATAGTTAAAACAACCCAGAATGATAGTGATAATCGAAATCCTAATGGTGTTATTTCGGATAGTGGATAACTTAATCCCCCACCTAAACCGGCTGTGAAATTCATTGTTGCACTATATACGCCAGTAAATAATCCTATTTGTAATGGGAATCTCCATTTTACGTAACTTGGTAAGCATACATTTCCAAATGCGATAGCTACACCTAACAGAATTGTTCCTATTATAAATAATCCTATATCTCCTGAGACACGCAATAATAAACCTATTAAAAGTATCACTAACGCATAAAGAATGGTACTAGACATCGTTAATTTCGTAACGATTTTAGATACCATTGGCGAAACGAACCCAAACAATATTAATGGAATTGTTGTTAAAAATCCTGCTAGACTATTACTTATTTCTAAATCTGATTTAATCAATTCTATTACTGGTCCAACTGAGGTTAATGGTGCTCTTAATGTAGATGCTACAAATATCATGCCAAATAAAATCAACCATATATCTTTAAATTTATATTTCTTAATATTATTTTCCAATTTTTTCACCTCCGTGATTATCTTTTATAATTACAATACTACATGAAAATAATTGAATTAATAGATTTAAATTATTTACGTATACAAAAAGAGACTGGACAAATTAATTGTCTCAGCCTCAAACATTGTAATAACAGTATCTGACTGCTCTTTGTTGTTTAATATTTTATTTATAGATTAAAATTGTTCAGATAGAATTTTTTGCTCTAAGAAGTTAAGCATATAATCCGGGCTACCTGTCTTAGCGTCTGTTCCGGACATTTTGAAACCACCAAATGGGTGATACCCAACTACTGCTGAAGTACAACCTCTATTCAAGTATAAGTTACCAACATCATAATCTTCACATGCTTGTCTCCAATGCTCACGATTATTTGTAATAACTGCACCTGTTAAACCATAGTCAGTATCATTTGCAACTTCTAACAATTCTTCAAAGTTGTCACATTTTGTGAAGCCAACAACTGGTCCAAAAATTTCCTCTTGCATAATTTGGTCGCTAGATTTCAAATCAGAGATGATAGTTGGATGAACAAAGAATCCTTTGCTATCGTCCGTTTTACCTCCGACTTCAAGCTTACCTTCTTTACTACCAATTTCGATATAATTTTTAATTTTGTCGAATTGTTTTTGGTTAATAACAGGTCCCATATAAACATCAGAACCGCCTTCAGTATGTTTAATTGAAAGTTCTTTTGTTAATTTGATTGATTTCTCAAGAACTTCATCATAGACATCTTTATGCACTATTGCTCTAGAACAAGCTGAACACTTTTGTCCAGAGAAGCCAAATGCTGAATCTACAATTGCTTGAGCAGCTAAATCAGTATCGATATTTTCATCGACAACAATCGCATCTTTACCACCCATTTCAGCAATGACACGTTTCAAGAAGTTCTGTCCTTCTTGAACTTTAGCAGCTCTTTCAAAGATACGTGTACCTGTAGCTCTTGAACCAGTAAATGTTACAAAGTGTGTATCTTTATGATCTACTAAATAGTCTCCTATTTCTTTAGGATCACCAGGTACAAAGTTAACGACACCTTTTGGAAGTCCCGCTTCTTCTAAAATTTCAATAAGTTTGTACGCGATTAAAGGTGTATCTTCTGCTGGTTTTAACAATACAGTATTACCTGCAATAATAGGCGCAACTGTTGTACCAGTCATAATTGCAAATGGGAAGTTCCAAGGTGGAATTGTAACACCAGGTCCCATTGGTTTATAAATATATTGATTATGCTCGCCTTCTCTATCAAAGACTTGCTTACCATGAGCTAATTCCATCATAGAACGTGCATAATATTCAATGAAATCTATTCCTTCATTTGTATCTCCATCTGCTTCATTCCATGGCTTACCTGCTTCATATACCATTAAAGCAGATAGTTCATGTTTTCTTCTACGAATAATAGCAGAAACTCTAATTAGTAATTCAGCTCTTTCTTTAGGAGTCCATTTTCTCCAAGTCTTATAAGCTTCTTTAGCCGCTTCCATAGCTTGATCTACTTGTTCTTTAGAAGCTTTAGAAATTGTACCTAGTACTTGTTGATGATTAGCTGGATCTACAGATTCATATTTGTCATCTGTAAAAATTTTCTCTCCATTAATAACGAGAGGAATTTCTTTCCCAAATTCAGCTTTAACTTTTTTTAAAGCATCCTTAAAAGCCTGTTGATTCTCTTGATCTGTAAAATCTGTTGCAGGTTCATTGTGAAATTCTACTACCATCCTTCATACCTCCTAAATATATAAACCTAATAAGAGGTCAAATACCTCTTATAGAACATTTTACTATTCTATTTCCAATTTTATCAAGTAAAGGGCTTTCATAAAGAATTATATATTGAAATAAAGGTCAGATGACAGAAGTATAAAGCGTTCTAACGGGCTTGTTTTACGAGTCTTGATCGTTAGAAAAACATACTCATCTTTCTATTGCTTCATGTATTTGTTTAATGTCTTCGGGTGTTGTTTCGCAACAACCTCCTATAATTTGAACACCTTGCGCGATCCATTCTTTTGTTTTTTGAACAAGTAACGCATTCTCTCCTTTACCAATCCAAACTTTTTCAATTGGATCGAACGTTTTACCACCATTTGGGTATAAAGCGATTACTTGTGGCAATTCGAGCAATCCTTTATTAATTGCTTTCTCTACACTATTAATACTTGAACAATTAATACCGAATACGGGCACGCGCCCAATGTGTTGTACGATATACTGACATACTTTTTCAAATTCAGTACCATCTGATAAGTTACCTTCATTATCAACTGTACATGAAATCCAGAAAGTATTATGATCACTATAGTTTGGAATGATATATTCAACTATTGCTTTAATCTCATTAAAATTAGGTACTGTTTCAAATACGAAATCGTATATGCCTCTATTAATTAAAGCGTTAATACGTTCTTCGTGAAATTGTATGTATTCATCAACTGAAATTTCATATTGCCCTGTATATTCAGAACCATCACTTAAATATGCACCATAAGGACCTAAACTTCCGACTACAACTTGATCATCTGTTACAGCTTCTTTAATATTTTTTACTGCAATTTCAAATAATTGTTCTATTTCTGAAGTTTCTTTACCAATTGCTTTAAATGTAGCAAAACTTGCTTGATACGTACTCGTCAAAACGATATCAGCACCTGCATCAGTAAATGCTTGATGAGCTTGCATTACTTTATCTGGTTGATTTATAAGTACTTCACTAGACCATAACGAAGAATTCAAATCACATCCATATCCTTCTAATGTTGTCGCCAATCCTCCATCTAACACTAATGCTGTTTTCTGATTTAATTTATCTAGAAGTCTCAATATCCTGACCATCCTTTTTATGATATTTTACAAAGTAAAAAATAATAGCAATTATTGCAAATGGTATTCCAAAGTATAATGCTGGTGATTGGTTAGGATCAAAAACCATACCTACACATGAAATCAAACATAAGATAAAGCCAATTATCGGTACACTTTGATGTATTTTTAAATGTTTATTTAAGCGTTTAGCATTAAAATAAGATAAACATATGCTCATCCATACAATTACAACAGCCAATCCAGCAATTGATACAAGCACGATGTATAATGAGTCTGCTGCATAAATACTTGAGAATAATGCTAACAATCCTCCACACATACTGAATATTGTAGCGCGTATTGGCATTTGATGTTTATTTAGCTTTTTAAAATAATTTGGAAACATACCTTCATTAGACAAACTCCATACCATTCTACTTGCAGCATATAGCCCTGAATTAGCAGCAGATAATAATGCCGTAATAATTACCAAATTCATTATGTCCCCGGCATATGGAATACCCATATTTTGAAAAATAACGACAAAAGGACTTTCTAAAGATTTAGCTTGATAACTTGGAATTAAAATAGAAATAATAACCATCGTTCCTATAAAGAAAATAATAAGTCTCCATAAAGTAGCATTTATCGCTTTAGGTATGACTTCTTTAGGATTTTTAGTTTCACCTGCAGCAATTCCAATAAGTTCAGTACCACTAAAGGCATAATTGACAGCTAACATCGTTAAAAATACTGCACCTAATCCATTAGGGAAACTAGGATTCGTATATCTAGATTTAATCGTTTCTAGCCCATTATAACCACCGTATTGAATGAGCCCAAATAAAGTTAGTGCGCCTAAACCAATGAAAACAATAATAGCTAACACTTTTACTAAAGAAAAATAAAATTCAACTTCAGCATAAAACTTAGTCGACACTATGTTAAAAGCAAGTACAAGTATGATAGCAATACTTGAAAATATGTATACAGGTACATCAGGCAGCCACTTACCCATTAAAATACCAACAGCAGTAAACTCAGATCCAAGTGCCACAGTCCAAGTTAACCAATAAAACCAAGCGACGATATAGCCAATAGAAGGATGAATGTATTTAGAAGCGTATACATGAAATCCTCCTGTAACAGGATGTTCAATAGCTAATTGACCTAGACATAACATCACAAGATATACCAAAATCGCACCAACTACATAAGATAACATAGTCCCCAAAGGACCAGCTTGTTGCAAAGTATACCCAGAACTTAAAAATAAACCCGTTCCAATTACACCACCAAAACTTAATAACATGATATGACGTTGCTTCATATCCCGTTTGTACGATTGATTAGACACGATAAACCTTCTCTCTAGAATTAAAAATATCTTTAATTCTATATCTTTCGAATAATTCAGTCAACTTAAAATTTTCTGTAAATAATATATATTGGAAGAAGTTGGGATATAAGTGTCCTTAGTTACACTTCTCATACTTTGTGTGAATATAGATACCCTTGCTTACACTTCTTCTGACTTGTGTGAATATAGATAGCCTTACTTACACTTCTCTCGACTTGTGTGAATATGGACAGCCTTACTTACACTTTTTTCGACTAGTGTGAATATAGATACCCTACAACTAAGAGGAAGTGGGACATAAATAAGTTTTTTGAAAAAATGAGATAAGTTGTAGATTAAGTCGGGAGTTAATCTAAGAGTTCGACCATGTTGTAGATTAACTCAGCAGTTAATCGAAGAAATTGACCATGTTGTAGATTAACTCAGCAGTTAATCGAAGAAATTGACCAAGTTGTAGATTAAGTCAGCAGTTAATCGAAGAGTTTAGCCATGTTGTAGATTAATTAGATAGTTAATCTAAGACATCCTCAAAATCAACACCGAACAATGAAAGGCTGGGACAAATTATTTGTCCCAGCCTCTCTTCCAAAATAAATATCTACACTTAATTTTTAACTTTGTAGTGCTTTTTCCAATTTTTCTTTTATTGTTGCTTTATCGTCTTCAGTTGGATTAAATTCAAATTTTTCACCATTTATGAAGACTGAAGGCACTCCAGTAATGCCTCTTTCAAAGGTTTCTTGATGTATAGCAAGCGATCGATCATCTGCATTTTTTTGTGGGGATAAAGCGAGCTCCTGCTCCATTTTTCTTTCTATCGTCTCAAAATTCAATGTCCATTCTTCTTGTGTTCCATATAGGTGACGTATAATCTCAAATGTTTCTTCAGGGTCATTATAATCCAGATAAATATTAGCGACAGTACCTTTTAGCAGTCTTTGCTTAGTCTTATCAAAGTGTTTAATAATATATTGAACACTTCCATCATTAATATAAGGTTTTAACACTTCATCTGCTGCTGCAAAATAATGAGAACAATATGGACATGCAAAATTTATAAATACTTCTACTGTTATATTTGCTTCTTTATTTCCTACAGTTAAATGTTGAATTGTTGTCATAACGATTACCTCCTATATGTTGTTATATTAATTTAACCATTTCACCGACTATAATGCTAACGATTATATTCAGAATAGTTAAATAATTTATATTATAAAAACAAAAAAACACCTCATAACAATGTTATGAGGTGTTAAGCTAATAATTTAATATTAGTTTTTGTTAACGTTAACCGCTTGAGGTCCACGTTGGCCTTCTTCGATATCAAATGTAACTGAAGCGCCTTCGTCTAATGATTTGTAACCTTCAGTTTGGATTGATGAGAAATGTACGAATACGTCGTTACCATTTTCTCCTTCGATGAAACCATAACCTTTTTCTGCGTTAAACCATTTTACTGTACCTTTATTCATATAAAAGTCCTCCTGTGTGCTTTTGCACGATATATTTGCAATAATCAATCTTCAAACTTAAATGGACTTTCATTAACAATGAATAAAACTACCAATTAATTTAATCTCGAAATATCACTTGATACTTACTATACATTATAAGTTATAAATTGTAAAGCCTTTTGTTAAATTAAACTTTTATAACTTGCTAGTTCTTATAAGTAATACTTATCTATAACCTTTAATTCTTCTATCTAACATTGCGTATCTTCTATCATTTAAATATTCTTCTCTTAATTTTAAAAAGAAAAAGAGAAACCACATAATATAAATAACATTTCAAATTAACTGAATCAGTTCTATAATTAAATAATATATACTCAGATGACGTTAAAGCCATCTTAAATTTTTAATAAAGGGTTTGTTTACTATGATTTCAAAGTTTATTAAAGTCATCTTTCAAATATGCATCATATATTTAATCACAATATTTGGTAGCTGGATTCAGCAAATTCTAGACATTCCGATTGCTGGCAGTATTATAGGTCTTGCTACACTATTCTTGTTACTGCAGTTCAATATTATTAAAGAAGAGTGGATAAAAGATGGTGCAAACTTACTATTAAGCACAATGATCTTTTTCTTTATTCCTTCTATTGTCGGTGCAATGGATTTAGTTGAACAATTTAATTCTCAGTTTATCTTCTTAATTATTTTAGTTATAGCAAGTACTTGTATCGTTGCACTTTGTTCCGGATACGTTGCAGAAAAAATGACAAAATCTAATAGTATAGAAGAAAGTGGTGATAAATCATGATTTTAAAAACATTATTCATGATTCTTTTAACAGTCATCACGTACATATTTGCATTGTATATTCAAAAGAAATTTAAAATCGCAATTCTCCATCCAGCACTCGTTTCTTCTATTGTAATAATATTTGTACTTATTATGTTAAATTATGATTATCAAGACTATATGACTGGCGGTAAATGGATATATAACTTTTTAAACTGCACAGTTGTATGCTTAGCTTATCCTTTATACTTATATAGAAGAATGATTGTGAAACATTTCAAAGTCATTATAACTAGCGTGCTTGTCGGCATAGCTATCAATATCATATTAATATTTACAACATTGAATATTCTAGGTTATTCAAAAGAAATGATAGCATCATTATTACCTAGATCCATTACAGCTGCAGTCGGTGTTCAAGTATCACAACAAATTGGTGGAATAGACAGTTTAGCAGTACTCTTTATTATCGGGACAGGACTTATCGGAAGCATATTAGGCTCATATTTAATCAAGCTTGCTAACTTTCAAACTTCCATAGCAAAAGGACTGACATATGGAAATGCATCACATGCCATAGGAACTGCTAAAATATTAGAAACTGATATTGAGTCAGCTGCATTTAGTTCTATCGGGATGATACTAACAGCGCTTATAAGCTCAATAATCTTACCGTTATTTGTTTTATTAATCTATTAGACATTTGATGATTGCTCCTTGATGATGATTTACATATTACTTTCATTAAAGTTATATTTTGCTAAAATAAAAGAAAAAGGGGTATTCATATGACATCTCAACAACTAACACAAGAAGAACAAACAGAGCTTATTGAAACATTGAAAAAACGTTTTGAAAAATTCCCAGAACGTCATGAAAACATAGAGTGGTCTGACGTAGAAAGTCGATTACAATCTAATCCAGAACAGTTATGGTCACTTAATGAAATGGAACGAACTGAAGGAGAACCTGATGTTATTGGGTCTGAAGATGATCAATATCTTTTTGTAGATTGTTCAAAAGAAAGTCCTAAAGGTCGTAGGAGCGTATGTTATGACAGAGAAGCACTAGAATCTAGAAAGAAACATAAACCGGAAACAAGTGCTATAGATATGGTAAATGAAATGAAAGTTAGTTTACTTACTGAAGAACAATACAGACATCTTCAAACACTTGGAGAATTTGATAAAAAATCATCTAGCTGGGTAGAAACTCCAGACAAAATAAGAAACCTTGGCGGTGCTATATTCTGTGATTTACGCTACGATACAGTGTTCACCTATCACAACGGAGCTGATTCATATTATGGAGCAAGAGGTTTCCGTAGCATGCTAAAAATATAAACAAAAGCTTCCTTTACAAGTCACAATTAGTGAAAGTAAAGGAAGCTTTTTTACAATACATACCCCTCTCAACCACTCACACCCTCAATCAAACCGGTTATGCTATAACTACTGACAAAATAGAATAAAACACATACTATATAACCAAAGGAGGCAATGGCTATGAAAGATCAATTCAATGTACACTTACAAATTGACTCAACTAAAACGCTAACCGACGTCACCATTAGCACATATGAACAAGAAATTGGTAACAACCTATTAAACTATATACAACAATATGAATCACCTTCCGACAAAATAGGCATCAAAACATCTCAAGGTGTATCACTCGTTATTAAAGCTAATATTATATTTGCAGAAATATTTGATAAACAACTTAGCATTACAACAACTGAAGAAACCATCACAACTAGAATGTCACTCAATGCGTTACAGCAAACTTTACCAAGTCACAAGTTCGTGCAAATTAGTAAATCCTCCATTGTAAACATAGAACATATAACAAAAGTATCTCCATCATTTTCAGGAAACTTGTTTGGAACACTTATCAATAATAAAAAAGTAACAATATCAAGAAGATACGTTAAAAATTTAAATAAAGCATTAGGAATATAAGGAGGGAAAATTATGAATAAAATATTAAAATCTACCTTACAAGGCATTGGTATAGGAAGTAGTATCATGCTCATATTCATCGCTATATTTAACGTTACAATCGACTTTCTGGATGTCATAAGTGTTTATTTATTTGGTGCCATTTGTGGATTCTTACCAATCGTTTATGCGTTTGATAACCTACCATTACCAATTAAACTGATCATCCATTTAGGAGGAAGCGTAATAGCATTCTTTATCCTCTCAACAATAAACCATTGGGTACCACTACAACCAGAACCCTTAATTGGCGCACTTACAATATTCACACTTATCTTTCTTGTCATATGGTTCATATTCTTAATATTCAACGCTCAACAAAGTAAGAAAATTAATACAAAACTTAAAAATATGTAAGGAAACATAATACAAAACTTAAAAATATGTAAGGAAACATAATACAAAACTTAAAAATATGTAAGGAAACATAATACAAATCTAAAAATATGTATAAAAACAGGCTGAGACAAAAATTGTCTCAGCCTTCTCAGCCCTTTTTCACTCTAAAATTTCCCCAGAAAGGAAACACACAAAAATCAAAAAGTAACCTTCCTAACATTCAATTAGGATAATACTATATTAAATTAGAACTAAATTCTAATAAACGTTGTTGATCATATGAAATACTAAAAATAATTCAACCTATAATTCTTCTCAGAAATCCCTAGAGTATACCAAACTCTATGTAACCTATAAACCACCATATCCTTGAAGAAATGTACGCACTCTATTAAATTAACTGTTTATCTATATATGAGAAATTAAAAAAGAGAGTATTACTAAATCGAAGCTATTAGGAAGGAACCATTCAAATACAAAATCTATATAATCTTTTTACTACATTACAAAATCCTATTTTTCTAATACATTTACAAAATTAATAGCTAATCACATTCTTGATGATTATTTAAATACCTTGTATTATGGTAATCCTTGTCTAAATACAGGCAAATTTCGTTAATTCTACAAACACTAGCATTGAGAGAAGTTGAACTTTGCTTTAATACAAGCAAAGATTTGTTATCTACATGTTTCTTAACGGTAGCTAGAATAAATACCGAATTGAAAAACTCAGTATTATCGCTAAGAGACTCCCCATATCTCTCCTCAATACCACCTAATAAATCATTAACACTTAAATCTTCAGGAACCACATATTCTTCAGTTCTCGATACGCCACCTTTACCATCAGTGATGTATCCCTCTAAGTCACAAAGCTCTAACTTAATTACTTTATACATACATCCTCCTGTTCAAGAGTGAATTATAGGTTACACTTATATTATATATAATCCGATTTTAATGTCAACTATTTTTTATAAACTTTTTATATAATATTTTAAAGATACGTTAGATTAGACATTCTATAGATGATTTATTAGGTAACAAGTGTCTACAATTTTAAATTAATATAAGCAATTCTTTCCAACCTTTATCCTTCCCCTTACTCTCTTATCGTTTTATACTATACTCATTACATATTTTTAGGAGGTTATATTATGGCTCAACAAACGAATAGATTTAAGTGGCCGAGTTTTGTGATGGGTGCTTTGTTTTTAATTATTGGTATTGTTATTTTCAGTTTTCCGCTTGAGAATTTTTATGCTATTACGTGGTTGATTGGTTTATTCTCTGTTATTAGTGGTGTACTAGAGATTAGTTTTAGACGTGCGGGTAAGAAAATGATGGGAATACCGAATGGTTGGACGATTGTTCTTGGTGTGATTAATATTATTTTCGGTCTTGTTGTTATGTTCAATTCTGCTGAGAGTTCTGTTTTCTTAATTTATATTTTTGCGATTTGGTTTATTATTAATAATATTGTCGCTATTTTTACTGTTACGCCTATCGAGAAATCTAACAAAGGTTTTCATACTATATCTATTATTTTAAATATTGTTGGTATTTTTGCAGGTATTGTTTTATTATTCAACCCGCTTCTTGCTGCGGTATTTATTTCATTCATGATTGCTTTTATGTTTATATTGTTTGGTATATTTTATGTAATTGATGCTTTAGCTTCTTAATTTTGAATGCTATAGATACTAAAAACCCAGCATGACTTTTGTGTCTGCTGGGTTTTTAGTATGTTTATAACGACGCTATTTTAATACGCCTTTTATTCTTTGATCTGTTACGATCAGTAATACTTTTCCTTGTTTTATTTCTTCTATATATTTTTCTGCTTCTATTTCAGTTATATTAAGTATTTCTAACTTCCTTAGAAATTCATCTTCTTTATAAGAATATCCACCAATATCTTTTCTATTGTAATTGATATTTTCTAATTCTGTTTGCTCTACGATTTCTGCTGTGTGTGCTTCGTCTGATGAGAGTATATAAATGTCTTTTTGACTAATGCCTTGGTCTTTTAATGTGTTGACGTCTGTTTCTAAATCTTTTTCATTTGTATATACTTTGACTACAGGATTCATCATAATAGCCTCCATTCAATTACTCTGTTTGAGTTTTTAAATTATTATAGCGTTCTTCAGTAATATAGAAGTTACTATTTTCTATTATAAAATCAAAGATTTCTTCTTTAGTTATACCATCTGGCAATTCATATTTAATCTCAATTCTTTCTTCGTCACTTGAATCTACCTTTTTGATTTGTTCTCGTTTAACGGCTATTGCTCTTTTATTATATTTTAATTTAATATCTGCTTTCCGTTCTTCGATTAATTGTAACCTATCGATTTTGAATGCTGAGTTAATAAGTTCTTTTAATCTTTGTTCTCTTTTACGTACTGTTCTTCTTTTGTTAAAGTCTGAAATATATTTCATTCTAACTATGAGATATAAAATTACGATTATAAGTAATGCAATGATAAATAAAAGTGTACCCATCTCTCATCCCACCTTTTATGATATAAAATCATGTAGCATTTTTATTCATACGTATAAAGAGAAACTAGTTATTATTTGTTTTAATTCCCTTTATTATTTTTATTAAACTCTTGTTATTTTAATTTTCTATTTGAACATTCAGACTATTATATGTACAATGAAATTAATAATTAAATAACAGACCACTGGAAGTGCCTTATTAGAGGCTGAGACTAAAGTAGCGACTTTAGGATTCCCAGAACCTGATCCAGTTCATACTGGCGTAGGAAAGTGGCGTATCTAAAGAAGCTAATTTTTGCGCTATTTTTCTATATATGGAAAAATAGCGCTTTTTTATTTGGAGTGATTCAATTGTTTATAGCCATTTCACCGTACAAGCATTTAGTTAATGATGACTTAGATCATTATATAGAGATTTCAAATGATATTGACTTATTATTGCTTAGAGTTCCTATGAGTCGCGATTTATTATGTAACGCGATTGATTATTTGTTAACTCATGGTTTTCCTAAAGACAAAATAATGGTTCATACAGATATTTCTGTTCTTGAATTATATGACTTACACTTTATTCATTTTCGAGAAAATGACGAACAAGCTTTTTTATTTAAAGAGTCTCATCCACATATTTCAGTTAGTATGTCGACGCATTCTGTTCATAGTGTTGAACGTGCTAAACATCATCATTTAGATTTTGTATTTTTCGGACATGTCTTTGAATCATCTTCAAAAGAAGGTCTCATTCCTAAGACTGTTGATGAAATCAATATTGCAACATCGATTGATATCCCTATTTATGCTATTGGTGGTATCAATCAAGATTCACTTAAAGTACTTCCAGCAGGTTTTCAAGGAATTTGTGCAATTTCCTTTTTCAGAGATTGTAGCATTCAAGAAATAGATCATTTAAGGAAGGTGTGGCATGCATATGTATGACGTTATAATTGTCGGTTCTGGTGTAATTGGCATGTCTATTGCACGTGAGTTAATGGACAAAGCACATTTATCTATTGCAGTAATTGATCGTGATATCCCTGGTTTACATGCATCATATAAAGCAGGTGGCATGTTAGGTGCTCAAAATGAATTTGTTCAAGATACAGCTCTTTACCAACTCGCTTTACGTTCAAGAGATTATTTTAAAGCTTTAAGCCATGAATTATATAAAGAAACAAACATTAATATAGATTATCAAGAACACGGATTAATCAAAATGGCCGCTTCAGAAGAAGACGTCGAATGTTTAACAGAGCAATATCATTTTTTAAATGAGCGAGATAGATCTGTAACACCATTAAACAAAAAGGATTTAGACAATCTTTCTAAACATACAATTGAATTTAAGCATCCTGCTATATACATCCCTGATGACGGCCAGATTAATGCTTCAAAATATACAAAAGCATTATTAAAATCAATTACCAATAAAGGGATTGAACGATTATATAACACTGAAGTTAAAGCAATCAAACGTTTAAAAGATTGTTATAAAGTTCATACTTCAGATACTATTTTGCTCTCAAAAAAGGTTGTCGTAGCAGGAGGTGCATGGAGTAATAAACTATTAGAAGACTATCAAATTGAGCCGAAATTAACTGGGGTTAAAGGTGAAGTATTGTTATTAAAGAATGAACAGCTTAGTTTGAAACAAACTTTGTTTATAACGAATGGATGCTATATTGTACCTAAACGAGACAATACATTCCTAGTTGGAGCTACAAGTTATTTTGATGACTATTCAGTTGGCACTTCAGTTGAAGGAGAAAAATGGTTAATTAACCAAGCAACATCATATATACCAATATTAAAGGAAAGCAATATCATCCATAAATGGTCTGGTATTCGGCCATACACTCATAATGAATGGCCAATTATGGATGAAATAGATCATGGTCTTTTCTTAGTAACTGGACATTATAGAAATGGTATTTTACTTTCACCTATCATTGGAAAGTTACTTTCTGAATGGATTGTTAATGATCAAGCACCATCATTATTAGATGATTTTAAAGTTAAAAGGAGTGTTCAGTTATGAAATGTATGATCAATGGAGATGAATTTAATTTCGACGAAGTATTAACTTTGTCTGATTTACTCCAATCGCTAGAGTTAGATCAAGAAAGAATTATAGTTGAATGGAATGACACACTTGTAAAGAATAATCAATTTAGCAATATTCTCGTTAGAGAGTCAGATCGATTAGAACTATTAGAATTTGTCGGAGGCGGATAAAATGTTAAAAATAGGACCATATGAAATTAACTCAAGATTATTATTAGGTACAGGAAAGTTTAAAGACGAACAAACACAATCTGAAGCCATACTAGCATCTGGCACGGAAGTTCTAACCTTTGCTGTTAGACGAATGAATTTATATGATAAATCTTTACCCAATCCTTTAGCTAACGTAGACTTAGAAAAATTCATTACATTCCCTAATACAGCTGGTGCTCATACTGCCGAAGAAGCTGTGCGCATTGCTGAAATTGCGAATCATGCTGGATTATGTAATCTCATTAAAGTGGAAGTAATTGGTGATGATAAAACGTTATTGCCTGACCCAATAGAAACTTACAAAGCTTGTGAAATTTTATTAGAAAAAGGCTATATCGTATGTCCATATATTTCATGTGATGTCGTGCTAGCAAAAAGATTAGAAGCATTAGGTGTTCACGCTATTATGCCCCTCGCTTCACCAATAGGTACAGGTAGAGGAATCAATAACCCTCTTAACTTAAGATATATTATAGAACAATCAAGTATTCCTGTTATCGTCGATGCTGGTATTGGTTCTCCGAAAGATGCTTGTTATGCAATGGAATTAGGTGCAGATGCTATTTTATTAAACACTGCTATTTCTGGTGCTAAAGACCCTGTAACTATGGCTAGCGCAATGAAGTTAGGTATTGAAGCAGGACAATTAAGTTATACTGCCGGTAGAATACCTGTTAAATATACTGCACAAGCATCTAGCCCTACTGAAGGTTTAGGTTTCTTATAATGAACCGTTATGAAAGACAAATAAAGTATCAGCACTTTGGAGAACAAAGCCAAAAACAATTACAAAATATAAATATTTTAATCATGGGTGCTGGTGCTCTTGGTAGCCATGTCGCAGAATTATTAGCTCGAATGGGTGCACATAAATTATCAATCATCGACATGGATATTGTAGAACTGTCAAACATACATCGCCAAGCACTTTATGATGAGCATGATGCACAAGCAATGTTACCAAAAGTATACGCTGTAAAAGAAAAAATAAAGCAAATTAATCATAATGTTGAACTAAACGCGATTCATCAAGAAATGACATCAAATAACATTGAATACATCATTAGCGACATACAACCTGACATCATAATTGATGGAATGGATCAATTTGATATGCGTTTTTTAATCAATGAAGTGAGCCATAAATTACAGATTCCATGGATATACGGAGCAGCAGTTGGAAGCAAAGGAACTGTATATGCTATAGATTTTACTGGGCCTTGTTTGCAGTGCATCCTTAATACAGTTCCACATACTGGTGAAAGCTGTGCAATTAATGGTGTATTACCACCTGTCGTTCAACAAGTAGCAAGTTATGAAGTATCCGAATTATTACGCTTCGTTTCTGGAAATGGATTTTCTAAAAAACTGATTACGATTGATACCTTTGAAATATCTACACGCACTAGGAATATAGATGTTTTAAAAAACAACAATTGTATTGTATGTGAACAAAAAACATACCATTCTTTGAATAATTCTTATCATCCATCAATAGAATCACTTTGTGGAGATACATTCTTATTCAGATTTAAACAACATGCATTTGAATTCGCACACTATTTCCCAGGTCATATTATTAAAGAAAATGATTATGTAAAATTTATAAAGTATGCAGATATAAACATGACTTTATTTAAAGACGGTCGCATGAACGTTCATGGAATAAGCACAAAAGAAGATGCAAAGACAATGTATCAACAGTTGAATAGAAGCATAAAATAGCAATAAAAGGACAGAATTAAGAGGCTTGACAAATTAATTGTCACAGCCTCTTATCATTATATTGGCAGTAGATTGCCAGTTTTAAAATACGTTTATATCAATCTTTTTTCTGATGGTCAATTATTTCTTTTAGAACTACTGCTTGATTATTTTTTTCATCTTTCGCACTGTATAATAAGACAACCTTTTTATCGCTTTTTTTGTATATTTCTTTTAGTTCTTCTAAAGCTTCTTGTTGCTCGCCAGATTTTAGTTCTTTTTTATATTTTTCTTTAAAGGAAGAAAATTTATCTGGATCGTGATTAAACCATTTTCTTAAAGTGTCAGAAGGCGCAATTTCTTTCAGCCAATGATCAAGGTTAGCTTTATCTTTAGATATACCTCTTGGCCATACTCTATCGACTAACACTCTAATTGCTTTTTCTTCTTCACTTTCATAAATTCTTTCTATTTTACAGCTCATCAGTCATCCGCTCCTTTTTACTTTTATGACCTCTTTAACCTTGTTTTAAACCATTAAAGAAAACGCTTAATGTGATATACTATATCTCAAATGGTATGTTTAATTTAAAATAATAAAATTTAAATATGATGAACGGAGTGATTTTTTTATGACTCAATATGACAACCAGAATTTAAAAGAAAAGTACTTAAATTTATTAGCAGAAAAGTTTGACGAAGAAGAAAAAGTAGCGACTGAAATTATTAACTTACAATCTATATTAGACTTGCCTAAAGGAACTGAACATTTCGTCAGTGATTTGCACGGTGAATATCATGCTTTTCAACACGTTTTAAGAAATGGTTCGGGTAATGTTAGAGCTAAAATTCATGATATTTTTAAAGATACACATTCTGAAGAACAAATTAGTGAACTTGCTGCTTTAGTTTATTACCCAGAAGAAAAACTAAAGCTTATAAAAAATCAATTTGAAACAAAAGCTGATTTATATGACTGGTACGTTGAAACAATCCAACAAATGATTCACCTTATTTCATATGCTTCAAGTAAGTATACGCGTTCTAAATTACGTAAAGCTTTACCAAAACAATTTGTATACATAATCGAAGAACTTTTATATAAAAGTAATGTCTATAATAACAAGACTACTTATTATGAAACAATCGTTCAAAAAATCAACTCTCTTGGACAGTCAGATAAACTCATTACCGGTTTAGCATATACCATACAACAACTTGTTGTAGACCACTTACATGTAGTTGGTGATATTTATGACCGTGGCCCAGAACCTGATAAAATTATGGAAACACTGATTAACTATCATTCAGTTGATATTCAATGGGGTAACCATGATGTACTTTGGATTGGTGCTTATGCAGGCTCTAAAGTATGTTTAGCAAATATATTAAGAATATGCGCACGTTACGATAATCTAGATATAATTGAAGATGCCTATGGTATAAACTTGCGTCCATTAGTCAATTTAGCAGAAAAATATTATGGAGATAATCCTGCTTTTTATCCAAAACAACACGCAGAAAAAAAACTATCTGAAGATGAAAAATTACAAATCACTAAAATTCATCAAGCAATCGCTATTATTCAATTTAAATTAGAAAGCCCAATTATTAAACGCAGACCTTCTTTTGATATGGAAGAAAGATTAGTCCTAGAAAAAGTAGATTACGATAAACAAGAGATTACAGTATATGGTCATACTTACCCACTTGAAAATACATGCTTTGAAACAATTAATCGTGCAAACCCAGCAGAATTAATTGAAGAAGAAGAAGAAGTCATTAATAAATTACTACTCTCCGTTCAAGAATCAGAGAAACTCAAACGTCATATGAATTTCTTAATGAAAAAAGGAGATTTATATTTAAAATATAACGGTAATTTATTGATCCATGGTTGTATACCGGTAGATGAACACGGCAACATGGAAGAAATGGAAATTGACGGCAAGATGTATAATGGACGAGAATTACTTGATCAGTTCGAATATCATATTAGAGAGTCATTTAGCCATAAAAACGAAACAGATGATTTATCTACAGATTTAATCTGGTATTTATGGACAGGTAAATATTCTTCTCTATTTGGGAAGCGTGCCATGACTACATTCGAAAGATATTTCATAAAAGATAAAGCTTCACATAAAGAAGAAAAAAATCCATATTACTATTTAAGAGAAGACAGTGAAATGTGCCGTAAAATGTTGGAAGAATTCAACTTGGACCCAGAACAAGGTCGTATTATAAACGGACATACACCTGTAAAAGAAATAGATGGAGAAAATCCAATTAAAGCAAACGGTAAAATGATTGTCATTGATGGTGGATTTTCAAAAGCATACCAATCAACAACAGGTATCGCTGGCTATACATTACTTTATAACTCATTCGGAATGCAACTTGTAGCTCACAAACACTTTGGTACAAAAGAAAATGTACTACTAAACGGTGCTGACGAACTATCCGTACGACGTGTCGTAGATGAAGAACTCGAAAGAAAAAAAGTTCGCGATACTAATATCGGAGCTAAGTTACAAGAAGAAATCAATATGTTACAAGAACTTATGTCATATCGATATATAGATTAAAAAGAAACCCGTGAGAGCCACGATAACTACTGGCTCTCACGGGTTTTGCTATATTAAGGATGATATGGATTGTGGATTTGAGTTTGGATTTGGATCTAAATCGCACGATATCTTTGGAGTCTTCGTGCAATTCATCCGGATTCAACCTTTTTTACCTAGCATATATTCCTGATACTTCATAAATCCACTAACTATAATTTCTTTTTATTTTCTTATGCCAAGTCTTTGTGAAGCATTGTACGCCATCATTATATGCTACTAGCTTGTTGTATAAATAATAATAGTCTACATCACAAGTCATTGTACTATATGTTTCTACTTCGGTATCAATATCATCATCTTTAACGATTACTTTCCAATCGCATTGTACTTTTGCTGTGAGGGGATCGCCTTCTGTAATTGTATATAAATTCAGATTCTCGGTGCCATATGTGATATTACTTTCTTTCAATGTTCTTAAACCTTCATCTGAATAATCTCTTAATACCCATTCATTTGTTGTTAATCGCTTCGTTATATCTCTCGTTCTTGAACCTTCTCTATGGATAATTTTTTCTAATGGTTGTGCTGTTTCTGATAATTGATAGTTTAATTGAACTTCTTCAAAATTGTCCACTAATGGCAATTCCAAATGCGAATATTCTAAGTCTACTACGATGTTTGCTACTTCTCTACTTGGCCAAATTTGTGGCCAATATGCAGGTGCGATAGATATTTCTATTGTATGTCCTGCTGGTATTTGATAACCAATAACATCTAACGGCACTTCAACATTTATAAACTCATTCACCGGTAAGTTTTCAGGTGTTTCATGACTCTTATAATGATTTAAATTAAGTTGACCCATTGTAACGAGTGTCTTGTGACCGTCTGGATGTACGTCTGTAATACGAACATGGATATTACCAAATTTAATATCAGATTTCAGATGTAACTTTGCTACTGGTTGTCCTATTATATTCAAAGTTTCACCAAATGTATCCAACATAAATGAACTAGCTAAAGCATTATCAATAGTTTGATCATCCGGTAAATCTCCTTCTTGCCCAAAAGGACAAAATACGCCTGAATATAATCCATGTTGCTGATTATTTTTTAATGAAATTACTCTAGTCATACTACTTAATAGATCTTTCTTAGTCGTTTTTTCTTTCAACAAATCAAACCATTTACCTTCTCTATAATCATATGATGTTTTAGGTTCTACGCTGTCTTGCAAATATACTAAAAATTCATCTTGATGATCTTTAGTTGAATCTAGTTGCATCCATTTATCTAACCATGCAACGACTTCTTGTAAATAACCAAATTGAGGACCAGGAATTGCAACATCTGGAAATTCGTGTGCCCACGGTCCAATTATACCTTTTTTCGGTACATTTAAATTTTCCATTAAGCGAAATACAGCATTTGTATAACCATCTGCCCAACCACTCATCGTTAATACTGGAATCTTAATATCAGAATAATCTTCGTTAATTGAACCATGTTTCCAATAATCATCTCTTGTTTGATGACTTACCCATTCTTCAACAAACGGCGGTGTCTGTTCCAGACGTTCTAACCAATTTTCATACCATTTATCCCCAAAATATTTAGGAAAAGCAGGTCTCGCATTATAAGCAAACATTGTTGAAGCCCACCAGAGCATATCTGATGCCATCAAAGTACCACCTTTATAGTGCACATCATCAGCATAACGATCATCAGTCGAGCATAAAGATATAATCGTCTTTAATGCTTCTGGTTGTCTAGCAGCTACTTGCAAACCATTAAATCCACCCCACGATTTACCAATCATTGCTACAGAACCATTTGACCATTGTTGTGATGTAATCCAATTTATAATATCTATGGCATCATCTTGTTCTTGCAATGGATATTCATCTTCAATAATACCTTCAGAGTCACCCGTACCTCTTATATCTACTCGAATTGCTGTATAACCAAAGCCAGCAAAATATTTATGTCTAATTTCATCTCTTAAAGCTGTGAATTCATCTTTTCTATACGGTAAATATTCCAAAACAGCTCCCTTAGTCTTGTCATTCGTCTTAGGTTTCCATATTTTAGCTGATAACCTAGTCCCATCAGACATTGTTATCCAAGTATGATGAATCACTTCGATTTCATATGGAAATTGTGTTCGTTCTGTTATTTTATTATAATCTACATCAAAAACACCCATGTAAAATCCCCCTCTAACAATCTATTACTATTCATTATACAGATTTACATTAAAATAGCCTGAACAGACACTTTCATCTGCGCAGGCTTAAATTTATTAAGGACATTTTTCTAAAATCTATCCATTACACTTTATCCGTTCTGTAATAAATACATTTTATGATAGATTCCATTTTCTTTAATTAATTCATCGTGTGTACCACGTTCTACTATTTCACCTTTATTAAGAACGAGTATTTGATCGGCATCTTGTATTGTAGAGAGCCTATGTGCAATTGCCAATGTCGTTCTACCTTTACGCATTTTTTCTAATGATAATTGAATTTGAGCTTCTGTTTCAGAATCTATATTAGCTGTCGCTTCATCAAGAATTAATATTTTAGGGTCACTTGCAATTGTTCTCGCAAATGCTAACAATTGTCTTTCTCCACTTGAAAATGCACTTCCCTTTTCAATTACTTGATGGTCATATTTCCCAGGTAATTTATTAATGAATTGATCTGCATTTACAAACTCAGCCGCTTCTCTTACTTTCTCAAAAGTCATTGTAGGGTGATACAGTTTTATATTTGAAGTGATTGTTCCATAAAATATAAAAGCATCTTGTAGTACTAGCCCGATATTATGTTTCAAGTCATTTTTAGGTATCTCTTTAATCGATTGATTATCAATTAAAATCTCGCCTTGATTATATTCATAGAATCTCATAAATAAATTTATGATTGAACTTTTTCCAGAGCCAGTATGACCAACGAGTGCAACTGTTTCTCCTGGATTTGCAGTAAATGATATATTTTTTAATACATCATTTTTACCATCATAACTAAATGTAATATTTTTAAATTCAACTTTCCCTTCACTTATATGATAGTTTTTATTTTCTAATTGTTTCGGTTCGACCATATCATTGTCGATAAGTTTAAATACTCGGCTCGCTGATACAAGTGCTTGTTGGAATACGTTTAAATTTTGACTGACTTGATTAATTGGTTCAAAGAAACTTTCCATGTATTGTACAAAAGCAAATACAACACCAGCTGTTACTGCACCAGAAAAACTCAATATACCGAAATAACTTAGTATCATAATGACAGCAAAGACTGAAATCATACTAATTGCTGGTCTTAACAAAAGCCCATCAATTTTAACTGTCTTCATATTAAAATCATAGTGTTCATCATTAATATCATTAAATTCACTTTGCAATCTCTTCTCTTGATTAAACACTTGAATAATGCGCATACCCTCAATAGATTCTGCAAGCTTTGCATTTAAATCAGATAAAAGTTGTCTTGCTTGTGAAAAATATATAGCTGAATATTTTCTGTAAAGTGCTAATATCAAGATAATAATCGGCACAAATACAAGTGCCATTAATGCAAGTTTAAAATCTAAAATAAACATCATGACATAACTTGAAATGACCATAAAGATTGCCATTAAAAATGATGCAAATACACCGATGAACATTTCGACGATGGCTTCAGTATCGTTAGTTAATCTAGATACGATGCTGCCTCCAGGTTCCTTGTCATAATAACGCATACCTAGTTGACCGATTTTATCAAATGCATCTATTCTCAATTGCTGTATCACTTTAAATGCTAAATATTGAAAAAGATAAACATTCCAATAAGTTGCAACAGCACCAACTATTTGTGTAATAAAGAATACTGTTATTAATAAAGCTATATCATTTTCAGGAAATACTTGAGGTGTTAAATAGTCATCGATAAATATTTTCACTAAATAAGGTGTAGCAATGCTTGCTACCGTTGAAATCGTCAACATTAAAAAAGCTAGCGCTATAATACCTTTAAAGGGGAATGTATATTTAATCAATCTTTTAAGTACTACAAATTGATCTTTAGCAGTTAAATTATGATTTTGTGCCATTGCTGTCATCCCCTTTCGCTAACTCATCCAGACTACTCGCAATTTCTTCATGTAAAGCTTGAGCTTGGTATGTTTCATAATACCAGCCTTTAATACTCATCAACTCTTGATGTGTCCCTCTTTCAATGATTGTGCCTTCATCCATAACAACAATCATATCCGCATGACTAACAGCACTCATTCGATGAGCTGTAATAATATTTGTCTTGCCTTGTCTTACACGCTGCATATTTTCTAAAATATGTTCTTCAGTCTCGGCATCTACTGCTGATAATGAATCGTCTAAAATCAATACTGGAGGATTCATAATTAATGCACGTGCAATAGAAATTCTTTGTTTTTGACCGCCTGATAAAGAGACCCCTCTTTCTCCAACAACCGTATCGTAGCCTTCAGGAAAACTTAAAATATCTTCATGAATATAGCTTGTTTTGCTCGCATTATAGATGATTTTATTTTCTAATGAAGGGTCACTAAATGCAATGTTATTACGAATTGATGTAGAGAATAAGAAATGATCTTGTGGCACATATCCAAATTGAGCTCTTAAGCTGCTAATATCAAAATGTCGTAATGGTTGGTCGCCATATTTAATTTCATTCGCTCGTTCTGTATCAAATTCACGTAATAATAATCTGATAAGCGCGCTTTTTCCTGAGCCCGTTCTGCCGACAATACCAATAGTAGAACCTTTAGATATTGTAAATTGAACGTTGCTCAAAGCTATACTTTCATCATTTGGAAAGCTGAAGTTTTTAAGATTAAACTGAATGTCACCTTCAGGGATATTATGAGTTTCAACTTCAGTATTAACTTCATTTTTCACATTAATTATTTCATTAATACGCTCATATGAGGCATGACCTCTTTGAACAATATTAAAAAATAAACCCAATGCTAAAAGTGGCCAAACCATCATTCCCAAATACGTTGTAAATGTAACGAGTTGCCCAATCGTTATATCATCATTAATGACCATTCTTGCACCAAAGAAAATAGCTAAAAAGTAACTGACACCAATAACAGCCATAATAGTTGGATCGAATAATGCATCAATTTTAGAGACTTTTAAATTTTTATTTACAACATCATCACTTAAGCTTTTAAAATCAGCTTGATCATTCTTTTCATATCCAAATGTCTTTGTAACTTTTATACCAGCAATACTTTCTTGTGTCTTATCATTCAATTGACTAAATGCAGCTTGTGCTTTTTTAAATCCGCGGTTCAATAACTTACCATAATAGCTCGTTAATATAATCATAATTGGTAAAGGTATCATTACAATCAAAGTTAAACGCCAATCAACTGTAATTGCCATCGTAATCAATACAGCACCGCCAGACATCAATGAATCCGCAATTGTTAACACACCGCCACCAGCAGTATTCTGAACTGCCCTTATATCATTTGTAGCATGAGCCATCAAATCTCCAGTACGACGCTCTTGGAAAAATGAAGGACTCATCGAAGTATATTTATGGTAAAGTCGAGACCTTAATATCTTGCCCAACCTCATACTCGCTCCAAATATCATAATGCGCCAAAAATAGCGAAATGCATATGTAAGAACTGCCGCAAAAAACAGAATAATGACATAAATCAAAAGTGTCTTTCCCGTTAAAGAATTAAAAGTGATACCATCAATAACACGCCCAATAATTTGTGGGGGCAATAAATCAATTAAAGCTACTATTAATAATATTAATATACCGATAATATAGTTTTTTCGTTCTTTTTTAATAAACCACCCTAATTTTGCAAATACCTTCAAAGTTAATCACCCTCCCCTTTATATCTGTACTTTAAAATTTTAGCACAAAAGGATAAGTAAATACTTAAAAAGATTGAATTTTGTTACTTTTCTAATAAATTCATACTAATGGCGTATATAGAGTAAGAAGAATGAAGAATATTTGGGTGTTGGAAGGTAGGCTATTTATCATGTTTGGCCTGTCTTGATAAATTCAGCCGCTCTATTTATCATGTTTGCCTTGTCTTGATAAATTCAGCCGCTCTATTTATCATGTTTGCCTCGTCTTGATAAGTTCAGCCGCTCTATTTATCATGTTTGGCCTGTCTTGCAATATTCAGCCGCTCTATTTATAATGTTTGCCTCATCTTGCAATATTCAGCCGCTCTATTTATCATGTTTGCCTTGTCTTGCAATATTCAACTGTTCTATTTATCATGTTTGCCTTGTCTTGCAATATTCAACTGTTCTATTTATCATGTTTGCCTCGTCTTGCAATATTCAGCCGCTCTATTTATCATGTTTGCCTCATCTTGCAATATTCAGCCGCTCTATTTATCATGTTTGCCTTGTCTTGCAATATTCAGCCGCTCTATGTTGCTAGTCGACCCTGTCTTGCAATATTCAGTCGCTCTATTTATCATGTTGGACCTGTCTTGATAAATTCACGGACTCTATTTATCAAGTCATCTGTCATTTCTATCAAAAAA
>NZ_MWJM01000021.1:0-19477 GCF_002018435.1 Mammaliicoccus fleurettii
TTTCTTCGTCGATTACATTGTACTAAAGTGAGCTATATATGGCTCTTATTTTATTACACAATTATATGGACATATTCGTAAGAGGTAGTGTAAGGGACATAATTCTGAGAAATGTCCGTGTAAGAGGTAGTGTAAGGGACAAAATTCTGAGAAATGTCCGTAAGAGGTGTTGTTAGGGACAAAATTCTGAGAAATGTCCGTAAGAACTAGTATCTAAGGAGCATAATCCGGAATTCTGCCAGTTAGCGCATTCTAAGGAGCACAATTCGGAATTCTGCCAGTAAGAGCTTTCTAAGGAGCATAATTCAGAATTCTGCCAGTAAGAACAATCTAAGGAGCACAATTCAGAATTCTGCCAGTAAGAACAATCTAAGGAGCATAATCCAGAATTCTGCCAGTTAGCGCATGACCTACGCTGACCAAGCCCCGAACCCAACCACCAGCCCAACCCCGAATCCACACCAAACCCCGAACCCAACCACCAGCCCAACCCCGAATCCACACCAGCACCCGAACCCAGCACCTAACACCCACCTCCACTTCCTCCATACAAAAAAAGAGCTGGGACAATTTATCTGTCCCAGCTCTTAACCCTTATTTACTGAAATCTGGCTTTTTCACAAATAATGATGTGATAAGTCCTAATGCACCTACGACACTTATAAAGTAAAATACAAATTTTATTCCGTGTGCGATGATTTCTCGTTCGCCTAAATCACTAGATCCTCCAGTGACTTGTTGTTGGCCGATTGTGTATAGTGTAATTGCTAATGCTGTACCGGCTGAACCTGCTACTTGCATTAATGTGTTCATTGCTGCTGATCCATCTGCATATAACTGAGGTGGAAGTTGATTTAAGCCGTTTGTTTGTGCTGGCATCATAACCATTGTTACGCCTATAAATAATACGATGAATAAACATAGAATGATCCAAACGGGTGTTGTTGCTGAAATGACGATTGTAAATCCTACACTTGCAATTAGTATTGCTAAAAATCCAGCTATACCAAAGTATTTTGCACCGTATTTATCGAATAGTGATCCTATTACTGGTGATAATGCGAAGTTTGTAGCATTACCTGGTAATAACACTAGACCTGCTAATGCTGCTGATAATAGTAAACTTCCTTTTAAATAAATAGGTAATAAAATGGCTGTTGATAAAATAACAAGCATTAATAAGAAAATCATAATAATACCTAAGGTAAACATCGGGTGTTTAAATACTGTTAAATTTATCATTGGTTCTTTCATTTTCGTTTGTCGAGAACTGAATAGAATTAAAGCTATTATAGCTATAAGTAATGGTAACCATACAATTGGAGAAGTGATAGATATTTCTGCCATTGTACTTAAAGCATATATTAAACCTGCGAAACTGATTGTTGATAAAGCGATTGAGATAAAGTCAATTTTTGGTTTCGTGATTTCCGAAACATTACTTATGTTAATGAATGCAATGATCGCTAAAATAACATAAAATATTGCGCTAAACCAAAAAATGAAATGCCAACTTAATGTTGTAATAATTATGCCTGATAAAGTTGGACCAATAGCTGGTGCTAAAGTAATGACTAATCCCATAATTCCCATAACAACACCACGTTTGTTTATTGGAAAAATGTTAAGCATAACTGTCATCATAACAGGTAAGATAATACCCGTTCCTACAGCTTGTATCACACGACCAAGCATTAATACAGCAAATATTGGTGAAAATGCTGCAAATAATGTACCAATAAATGAAATAATAAATCCACCTAATACAAGTTGTCTCGTTGTAAACCAACGTGTTAAATAGGCTGAGATTGGTACGAGTATAGCAAGGACTAATAAATAACCAGTCGTTAACCATTGAGCAGTTGGTGCATTTATATCAAAATCTTGCATTACGTTCGTTAAACCCATGTTTAATGCTGTTTCTCCAAATAAACCAATAAAAGCACCTAACATTAATATTAGGGCCATCGTTTTTGGATTTTTGACTTGTACTTCTGCTATCATAATAAAATCTTTAATCTCCTTTTACTAGTGAATACACAATTGTTGTGTATTAATATTTTGCTGAGAGCATATGCAACTAGCAAAAGCATAGTGATATTAGTATTTGTATATATTTCTGTAACACTTGTTTTCAAAAATAACAACTTACTTACTTTAGCAGAATAACGCGTATATTGTCAACCAAGTTTACGAAAATAAAATGTTTAAAATAAGTTCATTAACAATCTAGTCATTAACTGCCAATATCATAACAGGCTGAGACAATTAATTTGTCCCAGCCTGTTAAAATTATTTATTAAAGTAAACTTTTATGATTGCATATTAACGATTATTTTCCCTCTAACATGACGTTTTTTTAATTCTTTTAGACCAGCAGGTAAATCGTCTTTTGAAAGTATTTTACTAACCATTGGATCAAGAAAACCTTGTGCAACTTTTTGTAACATTTCATTAGTCATGAAAGATAAGTTTTGTTTAGCTTTTAACGTACCTGCTGAATAAGCTGCTCCTAATGCAACTTCGTGTATTGAAGGCGAAAGAGAAAATGGTTTGACATTAGTTAAGTCAGGTGCACCCGCGATATATGCTAGTTGTCCTGAAAAAGCTAATCTATCTAAATCTTTTGTCGCTTCATGTTTACTTATAGTATTAAATATTAAATCTACACCATTTCCATCTGTTTCTTCTTTAATGCGTTCTGTAACACTTTCAGTTTTATAATCAATTACTACATCTGCACCTAGTTCTTTTAACCAAGCATGATTATTCTGTGAAGCAGTAGTTATGACTTTTAAACCTAATTCTTTCGCCAGTTGAATAGCGAAACCGCCAACTCCGCCAGCTCCACCATGAATCAATATATTTTTCTTTTGAAAAGTATTTAATTTTTGATAAATAGTTTGGTATGCAGTTAAACCCGCACACAATATTGCAGCAGCTTGATCAAAAGAAACATTTTCAGGTATTTTAGCTGCAGTATTAGCGTCCACAGCAGTGTATTCTGTGAAGCTTCCTTTTTTATTTAAATCCATGTGACAAGCAATAGCATCACCAATTTTAAAGTTTGTAACGTTATCGCCAACTTCAGTAACTACTCCAGCTACGTCAACGCCAGCGTAGTGAGGGTAAGACCAATTTTTGTTTCCAGAAGACTCAATTACCTGATAATCAACAGGATTAAGTGCTGTACTCATTACTTTAATTACGATTTGTCCATTTTCAGCATGAACATCTGGGATATCACCCCAAAACATTTTATCTATGTCTCCGGCTGATTCTATTAACCATGCTTTCATAAATTAATTCCCTCCAATTTAATAATCATCTTGTGAATAAGTAAGTTCATAATTATCGTAGTACCAAATAAAAATATTAAGAAGTAGGCACTTTTAGGTAACTAAGTAGACATTTGAAACAATAATATAGTCATTTATATAAGCTGCCGTCTTTTTAGTTTCTGCAAATACTAGGCTTAAGAATTCTCTATATCCCAATCCATCTTCAATATGTCTCTTAATTTATCTACGTTTTCTTTGCCAATTGCTGTGTTGAGCTGCTCTTCTATTATTTTTTTGTGTTGTTTACTTTCTAAGAAGCATGATTCACCGAGCGCTGTTAGTTGGATGGATTTTTCTTTTTTATTACCGTCTACGTCTTGAATATCGATGAGTCCTTTTTGGTTTAATTGTTTTACGAATTTGTGTACGGCTTGTCTTGATATTGTTACATGTTGAGTGATGTAAGCTATGTTTCGTTTATGTTTATATATTTTAGCCATAATATACCATTCTGAACTAGAGATGTGTATGTCGTGTGTGTCATTCCACATTTTTTCGATATGTGTACGGACTATGCCATGGCGTTCACTCAATACATCAAATAAATCTAAGTCTTGTAATTCATTATTAGATATCAAATTTATTCCTCAACTTTCTAATATAGTGATCTTCTCATCTATTCCAAAATATTTTTTTAATAGAAATTTATAATTATCATGTGTGACGGCTTCTTTTTGTTTATCATTTTGGGTCGTGATTGTTAAATGTTCGTTAGACATACTTACTCTACCATATTGTTTAGGAATTGTAATAATTAACTTTTGAACAAATATCGAATTTGGATTATGTTCGTTAAAGTCTAAATGATCAATGAAAAAGTCCCATTCTCTAGGTATATCATTTGTCTTGTATGAAGTACGCCAATGGTTTTGAGCTATTTGTTTTTGAAGATGTATAACGCCTGAATCATCTAAAATGGCACAATAATTTCCATTAGTGTCATTAATAATATGCACGTCATCTTGACTTGAAACAGGGATAGCTTCGGTTGGTAAATCTCCAAACCCGACATCTACTATATAAGATTTATCTAAATGAACGAGTGTAGTCATATGTGAACCATCTCTACTCCAACTATCATCTGGTGTATGGACTGTACCTGATATTCGATCTAATTCAAAGCCTTTTTCTGTTAAATAATGTTGAAATAGGGTGTTCATTTCATAACAAAAGCCACCACGATGTTGATGGACAATTTTGTTGAATAAATCATTAATATCTACAGAAATAGGTGTTTCATTCTGTACACTTATATTTTCAAAGGGCACGGTGTACATAAATCTTTTAATATAATGGTTTAAACTTTCGAGATTTATTTTATTAAACTTATTAGTATCTATTTTTAAATAATTTTCAAATTGTTGAATGTCCAAAGTAGTACCTCCATTAAATTTGTCAATTCTATTATAAAGGATATATGCATAGAATATGTTAATATAAAATTGATATTATACGGTTACATTATAGAAAGCTAGGTAATGCATATGAGAATTGGTGCTATTTCAGATTTGCATATAGATAGAAGTAAAGATTATTATCCGCAAGATTTTGAATACATTTTAACGAACGAAATTAAACGTCTGAATTTGGATATGTTACTCATTGCGGGAGATGTTTCAAATCATTATTTACAAACGGTTCAATTTGTTCAAAATGTAAAACACCATTCAAATATAGATGTCTTGTTTATCCCTGGTAATCATGATTATTGGAAAAGTGAACAAGATGATAAATCTTCTTATGAAATTTTTGAACATTATAAGTCGCAACCTGAGAGTATTATTGGTAATCCATATATTATCAATGATGATTGGGCAATTGTAGGCCATAGTGGTTGGTACGATTATAGCTTTGCAGACCATGAAAAGTTTAGTCTAGAAAGATTAGAACGAAGAAAATATTATGGCTCAACGTGGTTAGATAAAGAACATATAGATTGGGGAAAATCTGATCTAGAAATGTCTAAGTTAGCAGCAACCTCTGTTAAAAATGATTTAGAACAAGTAAAAGATAAAAATATTATTTTGATGACACATATCGTTACACATAAAAGATTTGCAGTACCAATGCCACATAGAATATTTGATTATTTTAATGCGTTTATAGGCACTTCTGACTTTGACCAATTTTATGAAACATATCCAATCAAGTATAGTATTATGGGGCACGTTCATTTTCGAAGTATAATAGAAGAAAGTGGCGTTCAGTATATATGTCCATGTTTAGGATATCAAAGAGAGTGGAGAACACAAGATTTGGAAACAGAGATGAAGCATACTATACAAATTATTGAAATATAAAAACATACTTCAAAGAATTTAAATGATTAAAATAGGTGATAAGATGAAAAAGTATATATCATTATTTGTCATAGCAGGAATTGTACATTCACTGTTCTCGTTATATTGGGGATTTGGTGGAGAAGCAGGGTTAACAACAGTAGGTACTTGGGTATTTACATTAAGTGCAAATTACGGAATTTGGATAAATATAGCGTTATTAATCGTTGCAGTAGTTAAATTTTTAGCAACAATCATGCCACTGACCTTAACAAATCATTTCGATAAAAGAATATATTACGTATCTTTAGTCGGTAGTGTAGTACTTATATTGTATGGCGGTTTAAATACATTAATAGGTTGGCTAAAAATGTTTAAAATAATAGAAATTCATAACTATTACACAGCATTTGGACAAGCATTCGTCTGGGACCCATTGTTCTTATTATGGGGAATAGGGTTGTTTGGATATGTGAAGATGCTAAAAAAGAGCAAAAGGAATAATGTTGTATGAAGCGGTTAGTCAGATAGTTTGAATCAGGAACATATTGGTAAATACTTAGATTAAACGCACGAAGACTTTCGGGATATCGTGCGATTCGGCTCGTAAAACAGCAAACTACAATATCTCAATTATACTTACTAGCACCCTCAATCTGGATTTTTTCGGATTGAGGGTGTTTTATTTATTTTTTTTATAGTGCTATAATTAGCAAGACTAAAATCAGTTGATTATTGTCTTATAGAAAGGAATGGATATATGTTCTTAGCTTGGAATGAAATGAGAAGAAATAAGATAAAGTTCGGGCTTATTATTGGCGTCCTGATTATGATTAGCTACTTGCTGTTCTTATTATCAGGGCTGGCAAATGGCTTGATGAATATGAATAGGGAAGCGATTGATATTTGGAAGGCAGATGCAATTGTCTTAAATAAAGATGCCAATCAAACGGTTGCGCAATCTTCTGTTAATACTGACGATATCAATGGAAAATTCGATAAAAGTGAAGGTTTAAAACAAACAGCTGTTATTGCAACTGATGGGAAATTAAAAGAAAATGCTACTGTATTTGGAATTGATGCGAAAGGTTTCCTTATGCCTAAGCTAGAAGATGGAAAACTTTTCAAGAAAAATAATGAAGTAGTAGCAGATCATACTTTGAAGACAAAAGGTTTCAAAATAGGAGATGAATTATCACTTTCGAATAGTGATGAGAAATTAAAAATAGTAGGATTCTCAGAAAGTTCTAAATTTAATGCATCACCTGTATTGTTTACGAATGATGAAACAATTAGCAAATTAAATCCCATGTTTAAAGGGGATAAAATCAATGCACTTGTAGTTAAAGATAAAAATTGGAAAGATGCGCAATTAAATAAAGATTTAGAAGTGATTGAAATAGAAGATTTTGTTACTAAATTACCTGGTTACCAAGCTCAGAATTTAACGTTAACATTTATGATTGTCTTTCTATTTGCTATATCCGCAATGGTTATAGGTATTTTCTTGTACATAATTACATTACAAAAGAGAAACTTATTTGGCGTATTAAAAGCACAAGGATTAACGAATGGCTTCTTAGCAAAATCGGTTATGAGTCAAACAATTATTATTGCTTTAATAGGTACATTGATAGGTTTTGGCTTAACAGTTTTAACGGGTGCCTTTTTACCTGAAGCAGTGCCGATTAAATTTGATTATTTAACGATGTCTATATACGGAATTGTATTAATATTAGTAGCAATTTTAGGAAGTTTATTCTCGGTATTAAGTATTAGAAAAGTAGAACCACTGAAGGTAATAGGTTAGGAGGAGCTTGTCATGTTAACATTTGAAAATGTAAGTAAATCATTTAAAGACGGTAATAGAACAATTGAAGCTGTAAAAGCGACAAATTTTAATTTAGAAAAAGGCGAGCTCGTAGCTATTATTGGGCCATCAGGTTCTGGAAAGAGTACACTTTTAACGATGGCTGGCGCATTACAATTACCATCAGAAGGCATGATATCGTTAAATGGACAAGAAATTAATCAATTTAATGAAAAACAACTTTCTAAACTGAGATTAAAAGAAATCGGTTTTATATTACAAACTAGCAATTTAATCCCTTTTCTAACTGTACAACAACAATTTGAGTTACTTAAAAAAGTAAAAAAAGATGTGATGAATAAAGAAGAGCATTCAAGGCTATTAAAACAACTTGGACTAGATAACATATTAACGCAATTACCAAATGAAATATCAGGTGGACAAAAACAAAGAGTAGCCATTGCAAAAGCGTTATATACCAATCCTTCAATTATACTCGCAGACGAACCAACAGCTTCATTAGATACGGAAAATGCAATAGAAGTAATGGAAATATTAAAAAAAGAAACTAAAGAACTTAATAAATTATGTATTATTGTGACACATGATCAAAGATTAACAACATATTGTGATAAAGTCTTTAAAATGGTCGATGGAGAATTAAAAGAACAATAATAAAAGCAGTAGAAGAATGTTGGACAAGTTTGTTGTCTTTGCATCTTCTACTGCTTTTAATTTTATGATTATTGATAGCTTCGTAATGCTTGTTCCATAATGTCCCATGCTAAATCAACATCTACTTCTGTAGCGAATTTTGCATTAGGTTCTTTTTGATACGTATTATTCAAATCGACTGACATTGTTCCATATGTTAACGCACTATCTGTTTCGATTTGGATATATGTGTTTTGTAATGTAAATATTTCTGGATTTAATAAATATAATATTGTACAAGCGTCATGAATAGGACCGCCATCCATATCGAATTGTTCTTTATACGTTGATTTGAAGAATTTCAATAATTCCACGACAAAATCTGATACTTTATTATCTATTTTGTTAAAGCGATTGATTACAGCATCGTCTGCTAATAACTGGTGCGTTACATCTAAACCAAAGACTACAACTGGAATGCCACTTTTAAATACTTTTTTAGCGGATTCTGCATCTACCCAAATATTAAATTCTGCAGTTGGTGTCCAATTTCCGAATGTACCACCACCCATAATAACAATTTCTTGTATATTGTCTGCTATTTTAGGTTCTTGAATCAGTGCCATTGCAATATTTGTTAGTGGACCTGTTGCTACTAAAGTAATAGGTTCATTACTTTGCAATACTTGATCAATTATAACGTTTACGCCATGCTCGTTTGTTTCTTTTAAATTTGGCACTTTTGGTAATTGAGGACCATCTAAACCACTTTCTCCATGAATACTTTCTGCAAATGCTGCTTCCTTGATTAAAGGTCTATCAGCTCCTGTTGAAACAGGTATATCTCCTCGATTCATAATATCTAACACATTTAATGCATTTCTTGTATTTTTATCAACTGATTGATTTCCTGCAACAGTTGTAACAGCTAATATATCTAATGAGCTTGACTTGGCACCAGCTATTATTAATGCAATCGCATCGTCGTGACCTGGATCACAATCCATGATGATTTTTCTATTTTGTACCATTCAACCACGTCCTTTTTTAATAATTTCATCTTATTCATTATACTAAAGCGGTTTCATGTTAACAAAATAAACGCGTTATAGAATAATGTAGGCTAATTAAAAATAAGTCTTGTCTTTTAATAAATTAGAGTATATAATTTTAAATCGTAACAGTTACTATTTATAAAAGGAGTGTACAAGATGAAAAAATGGACAGGAATACTATCAATTGTCTTTGTTCTTACAATGGTGTTGGCCGCGTGTAGCCAAACTGGCAACAAAGATAATGATTCAGATAAATTAAAGGTTAAAACGACAGTTTACCCACTAAAATCTTTCATAGAACAGATTGGTGGCAAACACGTAGAAGTTGAATCAATTTATCCAGCAGGTACAGATTTACATAGTTATGAACCAACTCAAAAAGATATTTTAAATGCGAGTAAAGCGGATTTATTTGTATATACTGGTGACGATTTAGATGCTGTAGCTAAGAAAATAGCATCAACTATTAAAAAAGATGATAAAAAACTATCTCTTCAAAATAGTATCGATCAATCAGCATTATTAACTGATCAACATGAACACGGTGATGAAAAAGAACACGACCATGATCACGAACATGAAGGGCATCATCACGGTGGATATGACCCACACGTTTGGTTAGACCCTAAACTTAACCAAGAAATGATTAAAGGTATTAAAGATGAATTAGTTAAAAAAGACCCTGATAATAAAAAATATTATGAGAAAAACTTTAAGAAATTAAATAAAGATTTAACTGATATTGATAAAGAAATGAAAGATATTACGAAAGGTCACCAAGGTCATACAGTATTTATTTCACATGAGTCTATTGGATATTTAGCGAATCGTTATGGATTTGTTCAAAAAGGTGTCCAAAGTATGAATGCAGAAGATCCTTCTCAAAAAGAATTAACTAAAATCGTAAAAGAAATTAAAGATACAGATGCAAAATATATTCTTTATGAAAACAATATTTCATCTAAAATAACTGACACGATTAGAAAAGAAACAGATGCTAAGCCACTTTCATTTAGCAATATGGAATCATTAACGAAAGAACAATTAAATGAAAAAGACCTTTCTTATCAGAAACTGATGAAAGAAAATATTAAAAGCATCGAAAAATCACTAAACGATAAAATTAAAACTAACGATGGTAAAAAAGATTCAGCACATGATAAAGCAATTGAACAAGGTTATTTTAAAGACAAGCAAGTTAAAGACCGTAAACTTTCAGATTATGAAGGAGACTGGCAATCCGTTTATCCATATTTAAAAGACGGCACACTTGATGAAGTATTTGAACATAAAGCTGAAGATGGTGACATGTCAGCAAAAGAATTTAAAGAATACTACGATAAAGGTTATAAAACAGATATAGAAAACATAAAAATAGCAGACAACAAGATCAGTTTCACTAAAAATGGCCATACAACAACTGGAGAATACGAATATGATGGACATGACATTCTAAAGTATGAAAAAGGTAATAGAGGCGTGAGATATAGCTTTAAATTAAAAGGCGAATCAAGCGAGGATTTACCAAAATATGTACAATTTAGCGATCATAACATTTATCCTAAAAAAGCAGTTCATTTCCATATATTTGCAGGCGATGACAAAGATAAAGTACTTAAAGAGCTAGACAACTGGCCGACATATTACCCTTCAAAACTTTCTAAGGATGAAGTAAAAGAAGAAATGTTGGCACATTAAATAAAGAAGAACCTAGACATTAATTTGTCTCAGGTTCTTTTTTAGCATTTATTTCATTTTTTTTAATTGTTTCAATATTACTTCTCTTTGTTTTTCAAGAGAAATTGGATCATTATATTGAGTTTGTTGTAAGTCTAATTTTATGACATGATTATTCTTGACTGCATCAAGGTTTTTCCAGTTAGTTGTTTGAGTAAATTGTGGAGTTTCACCCATTGTTGCTAGGATAATGTAATCGCCTGTATAATCAGAAAGTACTTCTTCAGATAATGTTGTCATATAAGCATTTTTAGTTTCTTTTTCTAATTTTTTAGGTTGAGTCATACCATAACCACCGTAAACAATTTCTGTTCCGCGTCCATAGTTTTTACCGAAAGCTGTAAGACCTTTTGGCGTTGATTGAAGGACTGTAATTGTTTTTTCGTCTACTTTATAGCCTAATGTTTTTTTATCTTCTTCTAGTTTATTTTCCCATTCTTTAATCCATTTTTTCGCTTTATCTTGTTCATTCACAATTTCTCCAAGCTCTTTAGTAGCAGATTTGTAATCTGATTTCATTGCGTCCATCTGTACAGTTGGCGCAATTTTTTTTAATTTATTGATGTTTTTATCTTCTTTAGTTGTGATGATCAAATCTGGCTTTGTTTTAGCAACATCTTCTACATTATTTTGGCCTAACATTTTAGCCCCTTTAGTCGCTTCAGCTAAAGTTTGATTTTGTTTAACAAAATCAATAACTCCTACTGGTTTATGACCAAACTCAACTAAAGCACCGATGTAGGTAGGGTGTAATACAACGATTCTTTTTGGATTTTTAGGTATATTAATTTTTTCACCATCATCTTGTTTAAATACTTTTGTTTTTGATGATGAATCTGATTTTGTTTCTGCTTCTGGCGATTTTTCTTTAGTATCTATACTGTTACAAGCAGCCAAGAATAATAATAAACATAAACAAAATGTTATCAATCTTTTCATAATATAAACCTCCTATTTAATTGATAATGATAATTAATATCAATTAAATTATATCAAGCAATCTTCAAAATTCAATACCTTATTTATATATATTTGACTTTGATTCGATATATCTATATCTTTACCTTGTATATAAATAAAAGGGGTGAAGAATTTGGTTAAACGATTAATTAGTGCAAATGCTTCAGATATTTCGGGATTTTCTACAGAAGAATTAAAACAAAGTATTAAAGCGAGTGAAGGTAGAACAGTATTGAGTGAAAATGTTGTTGTACATATGCCAGCTTTAGTACAAGATATAACAAATGCAGAAATGGCATCTGCTTTCGGAGCAGATATGATACTGTTGAATGCTTTAGATGTTATAGAACCAGATATACAAGGGTTATATAATGAAGAATATAAAGGGACTGGAAATGCTGTTCAAGATTTGAAACATCTTGTAGGTAGACCAATCGGGGTTAACTTGGAACCAGTTGACGATAAAGCAAAAATGGCCGAAGTGAAACTAGATATATCTTCTGGTAGAAAAGCGACAAAAGAAACTTTTGAACAAGCTAAAAAATTAGGCTTTGATTTTGTATGTTTAACTGGTAATCCAGCAACTGGTGTAACAAACGAACATATTTTAGAAGCGGTTAAAATTGGGAAAACACATTTTGATGGATTAATTATTGCAGGAAAAATGCATGGTTCAGGTGTAGATGAGCCAGTTGTTAATTTAGAGGCAATTAAACAATTTGTGGAAGCTGGTGCAGACATTATATTAGTACCTGCTGTAGGAACTGTCTGGGGTGTAAGTGAAGACGAAGTGCGTGAGGCAGTTCAAGTAGCACATCGTAGTGGAGCCCTCGTAATGAGCGCAATCGGAACATCACAAGAAGGATCAGATGAAGCTACAATAAGAGAAATCGCAATTAAAAATAAAACACTCGGTGTGGATATACAACATATCGGTGATGCCGGTTATGGCGGCTTAGCACCAGTAGAAAATATATATGCAATGAGTAAAGCCATAAGAGGTCAGCGACATACAGTATCTAGAATATCAAGATCTATAAATAGATAATATGAAAAATCCAACTGCAGAGGCAGTTGGATTTTTTTCATTTATTGAAAGATATGTATTTTCTGGACCGATAAAAAAAATTACCGGTCCAGAAACGAGAAATGCAGACCGATAAAAATAATTAGCGGTCCAGAAACGAGAAATACAGGCCGATAAAAAAATTTATCGACCCGAAAACACGAAATACAGGCCGATAAAAAAAATTAGCGACCCGAAAACACGAAATACAGGCCGATAAATAAAATTAGCGACCCGAAAACCCCATAAACCAATAATCAAATTCAAAACAGTTCTACTTAAATATCATGCATTTCCGTAATACTACGGAACTTTTCAAGATGCTACTCTATAATGAAAGCGTTTACAATAAAAGTGTATTAAGAAAAGTTTGGTTAAAGGAGGAATATTGAATGTCAAAACTACCGAATGATTTTCTATGGGGAGGCGCTGTTGCAGCACACCAACTTGAAGGGGCATGGCAAGAAGATGGTAAAGGTATAAGTGTTGCTGATGTAATGACAGCAGCATCTCATGGGAAACATAGAGAAATAACGGATGGGGTTATAGAAGGTAAAAATTATCCGAACCATGAAGCGATTGATTTTTATCATCGATACAAAGAAGATATTAAGCTTTTTCATGAGATGGGCTTTAAATGTTTCCGAACTTCAATTGCTTGGTCAAGAATATTTCCAAATGGAGATGATCAAGAACCAAATGAAAAAGGGCTGAAATTCTATGATGACTTATTTGATGAATGTCTTAAATATGGAATTGAACCAGTCGTAACATTGTCACACTTTGAATTACCATATCACTTAGTAACTGAATATGGAGGATTTCGTAATAGAAAGGTCGTTGATTTCTTTGTTCGATTTGCGACTGTCTGTTTTGAAAGATATCAAGACAAAGTAAAGTATTGGATGACTTTTAACGAAATTAACAATCAAGCAAATTATGATGAAGATTTCGCACCATTTACAAATTCAGGTGTGAAATACGAAGCCGGTGAAAATAGAGAACAAATTATGTATCAAGCTGCACACTATGAACTTGTAGCAAGTGCTCAAGCTACTAAAATTGGTCATCAAATTAATTCAAACTTTGAAATTGGTTGCATGATTGCGATGTGTCCAATTTATCCTGCAACTTGTAATCCTAAAGATGTGCTCATGGCTCAAAAAGCGATGCAAAAAAGATATTATTTCACAGATGTTCATGTTCACGGTGAATATCCTGGATATATGAAAAAATACTTTAAGTCTAAAAGTTTTGATTTAGATATTACGGATCAAGATGTAGAAGATTTAAAAAATGGCACAGTTGATTATATAGGATTTAGTTATTATATGTCATTTGCTATTTCACATGATAAATCCAATGAACAATATGATTATGTTGAGACACGTGATTTAGTAAAAAATGATTTTGTAAAAGCTTCTGATTGGGGATGGCAAATCGACCCTGAAGGCTTACGATATGCAATGAATTGGTTTACAGATATGTATCATCTGCCTTTGTTTATTGTTGAAAATGGATTTGGTGCAATTGATGAATTAGGAAAAGATGGTATTGTTCACGATGATTATAGAATCGAATATTTAAAAACACATATCGAACAATTTATAAAAGCAGTTGATGAAGATGGCGTTCAATTAATGGGTTATACACCATGGGGATGCATTGATTTAGTATCTGCTGGTACAGGCGAAATGAAGAAAAGATACGGATTTATATATGTGGATAAAGATAATGAAGGCAATGGAACGCTTGATCGATCTAAAAAAGATTCATTCCATTGGTATAAAAATGTCATTGCTACTAATGGCGAAAAATTATAAAACACGGAGGTTTTTATTATGAAAAAAGCTTTAATTATATGTGCAGCAGGGATGTCATCGTCTTTAATGGCTAAAAAAACAACAAATTATTTAAAAGAACAAGGACATGATATTGAAGTAGATGCAATTTCAGCAAATGAAGGTGCAAGAATGATTGAAAAACAATCTTTCGATTTATATTTAATAAGTCCACAAACAAAAATGTATTTCAAAAAATTAAAAGAAGCTGGTGATAAAGTGAATAAGCCAGTCGTTAATATACCGCCACAAGCTTATGTTCCGATTCCAATGGGCATTGAAAAATTGGCGAGTGTAATTTTGCAAGGGATGGAAGAAACGGTATAATACTCTCTATGAAATGAGGGGAAGCTTATGCTAAGTCAAAGAGAAATAGAGATACTCAGTTATTTATCACAACGACGCAACGAATTTGTTAAAAGTTCAGAAATTGCGACTATGCTACAACTCTCAGATAGAACGATTAGAAAATATGTCAAAACATTAAAGCCTGAAGTAGAAAAAAATGGTGCAACGCTCATTGCTAAGCAAGGGTATGGATACCAACTCAAAATAGACTTAATGATAGAATTTGAAAATTTTTTAAAACGTTATTTATCTAAAAATGGTCCAGAGCAAGAAAATATCAATGATTCTAAAGATAGACAGTATTACATTTTAAACTTGTTACTTTTTAATAAGGTAAGTATTACGATTGAGCAACTAAGTGAGCAATTATATATTTCAAGGTCTACAGTTTCTCAAGATATTGCATCTATTAAAAATATTATTGCTCAGTATAATCTAGGGATTGTGAGCAAGCAACAGCATGGTATAGCGATTGAAGGGGATGAAAGAGATAAACGTCATTTTATAATGGATTATTTCTTAGGAAATCATTTCTTTCATTCTATTAATAAATATTTTCAAGAAACACCACTTTTACTACAAATCAATATGGAAGAATTGGCGATCATTGTAGTTGATGAGACGAGAGAATCTAAAGTATACCTTTCAGATTATATACTTCAAAATCTAGTGTTACATCTTGGGCTCATGATTAGACGATTATTAGATGGTTATAGTTTGAAGACAATCACTTCAAATGAAGAAGTACTAACTGAAAATGAATTATCAGTTGCAAGAAAAATTCTAAATCGTGTTGAACGAATTTATAAAATATCATTTCCAGAAGAAGAAGCTAAATACATCAGCTTGCACATTATGACTAAGGGTTCTCAACTTCAAAATCAAGACGCTCAGAGTGACTTATCACAGAGAGTGTCAAAAATATTAAATAAAATAGAAAAAGATTTAGGGTTTCCGATGTCGTCTGATAGTCAACTTTTATATGGTTTAGTTACACATTTAGAACCATTAATAAAGCGCATTCAGAATAAATTTCATTTAGAAAATCCAATATTACATGATATTAAAGCGCAAAATGAATCATCACTTACTATGACTAAGACATATTTTGGAGAGTTAGAAGAACTGAAAAATCAAGAAGTGAGCGATGGAGAATGGGCATACTTAACTTTACATTTACTAGCAGCAATTGAAAAATATTACCAGCGTGAAAAGTTAAATGTGCTAGTGATTTGTGCGACAGGCTATGGAAGTGCTCAAATGCTCAAAGTCAGAGCTGAAAGAGAATTTAGTTTACAAATGAATATAGTCGATGTAATTAGCTACTATGAAATAACCGATGAAAAATTAGAACATATTGATTTAATTATTTCATCTATTGATCTATCTACAATTGTGTTTAAAGTACCAGTTATTCAAGTGAATGTGTTACTTAACGAACAAGATATTAAAAAAATAAATACATTTATTCATCATCATGATAATAAATTTTCATATAATGATGCATTAGAAGAAAATGTTGCAACAGAACAATATAGCTTGTTCTTTAACCAATATTGTAATGAAAGTTCATTTAATTATATTGAAGAGGCGATAACGAAAGAGGCGCTTTTTGACCTTTTAATTAAACAATTGAGTTTAAAAGAAGAGCAAGATTTTGAAGATAAATTGCGAAGGCAACTCAATTTTAGAGAAGAATTGAGTACGGTTGTATTTAGTGATGATGTAGCTGTTCCTCATACTGCACAACCAGTAGGCGATTATTCAAGCATAGCTGTAGCGCTCGTACCTAATGGTGTGTATTGGGACGAACAACATCAACAAATCAAACTTGTCATTATGTTATCCCCTTCAAAATATAATGACAATGAGCTCAAAACGATTATTGATATTATCGTTAATTTAATTGATTCTGATGAAAAAATAGCAGAAATCATGAATTGCAAAGATTATAACAGCTTTAAAAATTATATGGTCGGTCAATATCATAAATAAAGGGGTTTAGCTTATGGAACAAGAAGATATTCAAGTTGTTGCGTTTGAAATTATTTTACATAGTGGTACTGCGCGTACAAATATACATGATGCTTTTAAAAATATGCGCGAGGATAACTATGAGCTAGCTGAGCAAATATTAGATGAAGCAAATCAAGAAATAACTTTAGCGCATCAATCTCAAACTGATTTATTACAAAAATATGCATCAGGTGAATCCATTAATATGGAAATTATTATGGTTCATGCTCAGGATCATCTTATGACTACAATGACTTTAAGAGAAGTAGCTATCGAGATGCTTCACTTATATAAAAAAGTAAATGATGCACTTTAAAAGAGGGATAAAAAATGGATAAAAAAACAAAAGTGGAATTTGAAAAAAATAGAAAAGAAACAAGTCTTAAAGCAATGTACTTTAATCGATTTTTATTAATCAGATATATGTCAGCTTTGTTCTTTTTCTCAAATCTATATTGGTTTTTTACACTTGTGATGAGTCGCTCATTAACTTTGGTCATACCACTTGTACTAATGATCATCATTTTAATAAGTGTTGCAGAGCAAGTGCGAATGTATGGTAATCATTCGAACAATGTTAAATATACACAGTCTTGCTTTTTAAGTTTATTCGCGGTCAATGTAGCATTAATACCAATAATATTATTAACACCTTTATTTCAATATTTATATCCATTTATAGTCGACCAAACGAGTTCAAGGTTAATTGTAGCTGGTGTACTTGTCGGAGGATTAGCCGTTAGTGGTTTCATTTTGTTTAGATTATATAATATTCGACATAACAAAGATTGGCATTATAAACGATTACAAAGGTTTGAAAATGCAATGAACTAAACAAAGAAAAGGGGTCTAGGTTATGGAATCAGAAAATAAAGTTTTTGCTTTTTTAGAGAAGTATTTAATGGGTCCAATGGGGAAAATAGCTTCATTTAGAATTGTAAGAGCAATCATGGCTGCTGGTATGGCTTGTATACCATTTACAATTGTTGGTTCGATGTTTTTAGTATTAAATGTTATACCGCAAACCTTTACGTTTTTAGAAGGATTTTGGAATAGTACCTTTTTAAAAATTGGTGACTTATACATGTTAGCCAATAAGGCAACAATGGGCATATTAGCATTGTATTTCTGTTTAGTTATCGGTTATGAATACACAAAAATTTATGCTGATGAAGAAGATTTAGAAGTTAATCCGCTTAACGGTGCATTATTATCTATGTTTGCATTTTTCATGGCAATACCACAATTAATAATGGAAGACGGTAAGATGGTTCTTGTGAACATCATGAAAAAAGATGTCAACATATTTAATGGCTGGGAGATGTCAGGGGATGGTGTAAGTAGGCTTGGCACGACTGGGATATTTACAGCTATTATAATGTCCATCATCGCTGTACAATTATATAGATTATGTGTAAAACGCCAATGGATTATTAAGATGCCAGAAGCAGTTCCTGAAGGTGTTTCCAGATCCTTCACAGCTTTAATACCAGCATTCTTAGTTGCTTTTGTCATACTAACTTTCACAGGTATTTTAGTAGCATTTAATACGGATATCTTTAAAATAATTGCAGTACCATTTGGATTTGTAGTGTACTTGACGAGTAGTTGGTTAGGAATTTTAGTTATATACTTCTTAATACATGCACTTTGGATAGTAGGAATTCACGGAGCAAATATCATCAGTGCATTTATTACACCAATCGTACTTACAAATATGCAGCTAAATATAGAAGGCGCAAACATCCCATTTGCAGGAGAATTCCAAAATTCATTCGTTGTAATGGGAGGTTCAGGTGCAACATTAGGGTTATGTATCTTTATAGCTTTCTTAGCTAAATCAGAACAATTGAAAGTATTAGGTAAAGCTTCATTAGTACCGGGTTTATTCAATATCAATGAACCACTCGTATTCGGTTTACCAATCGTTTATAATCCATTCTTAGCAATACCATTCTTCTTAGCACCAATGGTATCAGCTTCAATAGGTTACTGGACAATCAAATTAGAACTTGTACAACCAATCATCGCACAAGTACCATGGCCATCACCTATAGGATTTGGCGCATTTATTGGTACAGCAGGTAGTCTAATGGCCGTATTAGTATCACTTATTTGTGGATTTGTAGCATTCTTAATATGGTTCCCATTCATTAAAATATATGATAAAAAACTAGTAGAACAAGAAAAAGGTAATGACGCTTTAATATAAGGGGAATTAAATGGCTGAGACAAATTTGTCTCAGCCATTTTGTATTTGATGTGGTATTTCGGGTTTCTGGACCGATAAAATAGTCAAGTCCATAATTTTGTGTAATATCTTTAGATGTAATCAACCTTTGGTTTTTCTAGGGTATTAACAAAATATAT
>NZ_MWJM01000022.1:0-18965 GCF_002018435.1 Mammaliicoccus fleurettii
TATATTTTGTTAATACCATAGAAAAACCAATGGTTGATTACATCTAAAGATATTACACAAAATTATGGACTTGACTTGTATTTGAGCTGAATCGCACGATATCTCTGGAGTCTTCGTGCGTTTTGGACCGATTTTATCTGAATCGCACGATATCTCTGGAGTCTTCGTGCGTTTAAATTAGTTTTTCTACTCTCACCCTTATTTATAATATACTTTAGTTTTGTTTTTCATTTTAACTTTGAACTCTTCTTTCATTATATAAGAAAGTGTATTTCTATGAATGCCATTACACCATTTTCTAGCTTCTCTCATTGTGAAGGGTTCCCCTTTAATGCATAGCAATTCTTCAAGTGTCTTCAAGACTAATTTCTTCCTTGAAATTCTGCTAAAACAGAAATTACATGTAATCATTTTTTGCTTTTCTTTCAAAGTCTCACTGATAATATTCTTACAATGTGTACATCTTATTCCAGGATTTATATTTTCGAATTTAAACTTTGGGTATTGATGATATTCGTCTTCAAAAGGAGAATTTAGCTTTTGCAGGGAAGTGTTAATTAAGTGGTTTTGCTGAGGATTTTCATTTTTAATTAAGTGTTTTACTTTATTTAATTGAGTAGGTAAAATAATCAAGTCATTGTTTACATTACCAGTTAACTTAAAATTTTCATTAATAAAAACCAAGTAACTCTTTATCATTCTTTGGATATTTAATCTTTTAATTAAAAGTTCTAAATAGTATTCGTTTCTTTCTAACTGTGCTGTTGGATACTTTATAATAAAACCACTTTGCCCAATTAAATTACCATTTTTAAATTCATAACTGCCATAATAATTTTTTATTTCAAACTGATAGATGATTTTATCTGTTATCACTATAAAATCATATTGATAATCTTGATTGTTTCTAAGTTGTAAATTATAAATATATTCTACATTTTCAATGCAACTTAATAATTCTAAAAATTTATTTTCTCCCTCTTTTCCTTTCTTATATGTTTCATACTTTTGAATATCTTGCTGTTTAATACTTGTTCTTCCAATTAAAGATTCAATTAAATTATAATAATTTTTACTCATGAAGGCACCTTCTTTGTTGTCATATTCTATTTCCATTTTAATCCAATTCAATCAAAAAATCGAGGTTGGGACAATTCTATTGTCTCAACCTCGAACTTATTTTATCTATATAAATGATTCAAATATTAGTTGTTTTCCTGGTACGGCTTTCTCATCAAATCCATCTAAGAATGGTTGGTTATCATATGGTACTTTAATTCTTTCTACATTTATCGCACCATCTTTAACTTCTACAATTCCATATACTGCATAAGCGCCATTGTTCAAACCTACAGATCCTGGATTAAAATATATTGTCTCAATATCATCAAAATGGTGTAATACATGATTATGTCCAAAGGTTACAAAATCTGCATCTAAGCCATTAAATAATCCATGCACATGTTCTAATGAGGGCTCAACGATTGGTTCAAATGGATCGTCACTAATATGTTGCTTGATATTTTCTTCAAGTATACGATAATGAGTGAAATAAAATTTTAATCCTTCAATATCTTGAGTAACTTCACGTTGCAAGTTATTCAAAAAGTTATAATATTTAGTATCTAAATGTTCCACTATCCATTGATGATGTTCATAAAATTTATTTTTTAAACTTTCAGGATAATCTTCTTTATTAGAAACTGCCATTATTGCTTCATCATGGTTTCCAGCAATATAAGTCATATCATCTCTATTTGTAATAACTTCTAGAACTTCATTCGTTTGATGTCCGACACCAATGTTATCGCCTAAATTATAAATGTGTTTAATGTCTTTTTTATTATCTATATCTGTAAGTACAGCTGTCAAAGCATCATAGTTTCCGTGTATATCTGTTAAAATTGCAAATTTAACCATAATACAACTCCTTAATGATTAATTATTAAATTGCTCAACCGCTTCTTTAATTTCTATGTCTCCTGATACCACTTGAAATTCTTGTCCAATTTTACCATCATTATTTAATACTTCTTGTATCACATTAGCAACGTCTTCGCGTGGTACTTTTCCGCGTTCAACTTCTTCTGCTATTTCTACTTTACCTAATCCATCATCGTTAGTTAATAATCCTGGATGCACAATTGTATATGGTAAACCAGAATTTCTTAAATGAACATCAGCATAATGTTTAGCAATTGTATAAGGTTTCAAGTCACCTTCAAATGCTGATCTTCTAGTATCAAATGAAGAAACGAGTACGAAATGTTTTGTACCTGCTTTCTTACTAGCTTCTATTGATTTAACAGCACCATCTAAATCAATGATAATCGTTTGATCTGCTCCAGTGTGACCACCAGATCCAGCAGTAAACACAACTTTATCTGCATCTTTTATTTTTTCAGAAATATCATTAATATCATCATATTCTAAATCAAGTGACACTGTTTTGGCACCTAATTCTTCAAAGAAAGCTGCTTGGCTATTTTTTCTAATGCCTGCTGTTACTTCATTTCCTTGATCGATTAAACTTTTTACTAAATGTCTTCCAATTTGTCCATTAGCACCTATTACGAATATATTCATTTAAAACACTCCTTTAAATTTTTTCATGTATAAATTGATAATTGTGCAATCTATCTGAGGTAATTAACCTTTCTGTTACTTCATATGGCTTTTCATAATTCATATCTGATACAACAATAGAACCGTCACTTTTCACTTCATTAACAATCGCAACATGTCCTAATTCACCATAATCAGTTTGTAATATAGAACCTTCTCTTGGTTGACCATCGACTTTATAACCTTCATCTTTAGCACGATCATCCCACTGTTTTGCATCACCCCAAGATGATCCAATTCTTTTATCAATATTTAATCTTTCTTCATAAACATAAAATGTACATTGACCTTCTTGATAAAAATTTCCTAACGAGCGGTCATCTGTTTTATCATTTTTCTTAATTTGTTCTGTCCGTATAGCTATTTCTTTTTCCTTTATTTGCTTTTTGATATCTTCAGTGTAATCACTTATAAAATCAAATCCACCTTGGCTTCTAAAAAGAAATGCCATTGCAATAATAGCAGTCCATGTAGCAATGAACACAATAAATCGGAATAACTTTTTCATAGTCCACTCCTAAAAATCTTATACTTTAAATATATGAGTAATTTAATACGATATCAAACAAAGTGCTTATTACCTTCTTTTAAAAGTTTGTAATTATTATAATATTTTTGACAATTAAATGACATTTGCAATGTTATTTATGTTACCCTAATTATACAAATAAACAATGAGGTGAATCTTATGTTCAAATTCCAATTGGACTACTATAGAAATGGACAAGGCTTACATATCAAAACAATTTTATTAACAATCCTTTCCTCAATTATTATGGTTCTATTAATGTTAATTCCGGGTATTGCATTTATAATTGGAGGATTTTCTTTAGCGGCATCACAAGACTTTTCAGGTGAACCATCAGGCGGTGGCATAGCAACATTTCTAATCTCAATGGTCATAGGGTTTATATTATTTATTCTGATGTATATTTTTATATTAATCCCTATAGCTTATGGAATTCTAAAATTCTATAAAGATACAGATTTAGGCATTAGCCCACGCTTTAGTGATTTATTCATGTTCTTAAAAAAAGGAAACTATGTTAAAACATTAAAGCTAACTTTAATTATTGGTTTAATTAGTGTAGCAATGTATTTCATTGTTTACATAGTTGTCATTATTGTAGAAGTGATATTCTTCGCAATATTTGGTACTTCAATGGCGTTATTGCAACCAAGTTCAGGTAGTGAAGGTATTGGTGCAATGTCTATATCATTCATCGTAATCATGTTATTTATGATATTGGTATTATTTGCCTTATTTATACCTTTATATTATTTTGTTATCTTTATAGTTAACACAGTACTTGTCCATATTGATCAAAGATCATTACCTACAATAACTAAATTCTCAATCGGTTGGAACATAACAAGTAAGGGACCTCATAGTGCTTGGAAGTTATTATTCAGTAATTTAATTTATATTGTAGCAGCGTATATTATCATAGCAATCATTGGAATTATAGCAGCAGTTATTGTTTCATTGATGCCAAGTGTGATACAAATATTATTCGCAATTATAGGTTATATACTATTCTACCTATTTATGTTTGCAGTATTCTACTTCTTATATGGTAGCCTTATGAACTTCTATCATAAAAATAAAAATGCACTTTATCCAAAAAATAACTAAAGTTAAATTTTAAGAGCTCTATTAATTTTGAGCTCTTTTTTTATTTATCTTTACGAACGCTTCCCCTGTTTTTTATCTCCTTCCATTTTTCTTACATCAAATTTTTAACGCCATATATCGATTGAAATTCAAAGTCTGGCTCTACTTCTATATATTCAAACTCACTAAAATTACGATTTATCCATGCAGTTTTAAATCCAAACTTTTGTGCTCCGACAATATCCCACTTATTAGATGATACGAACAGAATTTTTTGTTTCTCATATGGAATCCTTTCTTCTAATAATACATATCCATTAGAATTGGGTTTATACATACCAAATTCTTCAAGCGCTAAAATATGTTTAAAGCTACTATCGATATTTGAATGTTTCAATACTTTTTGAATCATTTCTTGATTGCCATTACTAAATATAACTTTATCGATATGTGATATATCATTTAATGATTGAGTTACTTCAGGGAATACTTGCAAGCGATAATACTCTTCCACACACTCATTTACGTCACTTAATGAATAGTCAAAATCATTTCTATCAAGTACATATTCGAGTGAATCTTTTATAACTTTACTAAATGGTTTATATTGATCTACTAGCTGTCTAACATGAGTATATTCTATAAGTTTATGACGCCAAGCTTTAGCTATTTTTTCTCCGTTTCCAGGAAATAATTTCTCACACTTTTCTTGGACACTATTTATATCGAATAAAGTTCCATATATATCGAAAACGACCGTTTTAATCATAATAATCACTCCTTATAAATCCTTTCATTTTATTATATCCAAACGAATATAAAACAATCCCGCAAAATATATTGCTATCAATATATTTTGCGGGATTGACGATCTATAAAGTCACTATAAATAAAAATCAGACTGGATAAATTAATTATCACAGCCTGAATATCATTTTGTTATTTAAATAATTTAGTTTATTAAAAATTTCTTACTTAAGTAGTCAGCTACACCATTTTCTTCGTTTGTTCTTCTTGTTACTTCTTTACCCAATTCTTTTATGTGATCTGGTGCATTTTTCATAACTATTGGGTAATCAACATGTTCTAGCATTTGTTTATCATTGTCACTATCACCAATTGCATATGTCTTAACATCTTTATCTAGTTCTAAATATTTTAACGCAGCTTCTATTGCTGTCGCTTTGTTTACACCCATAGGCATCGTTTCAAGATTACATGGTGTAGAATGAGAAATAGAAATATTAAGTTCTTCCTTCATTGGTAGAATGAGTTCTTCCCATTTTTTAATTTCTGTTTTATGCTTTTTGAAAAAATAAAACTTTGAATATGCATCTTCTGGTATTTCATCGACCCATTTTATTTTTTCGCTTAATGCTTCTTGTCGAGATTTCCATTCATTAGCTTCTACATCTCCTGCTTGTTCAGTGGATATTTCTGACAGTAGCAATGTTTTATCGCGGTTTAATGCAATTCTATTTTTATAGTACGGGAATAATTCATAATATATTTGATGCTTTTCTGCTAAATCAACAAGTTTATGTACAGTTTCCATCGGTAGTTGATTTTTAAATATTTCTTTGCCATTAATATAACCTACTGCACCATTGGATGATAATATACCATCAACTTCAAAATTCTCAGGAACCAAATATGAAATCTCATCATAAGCTCGTCCAGTAGCTATAAATACTTTAATGCCTTTTTGTCGAACTTCTTGAATAATCTCATTAGTAAAATCAGTTACTCTATTTTCTTCATTTAAAATTGTGCCATCCATATCTAAAAAAACCACTTGCGTTGTCATGTTGATGCCTCCATATAATTTATCAATATCTATTATTTCATGCTCATATAATAAAGGCAATATTTTAGATTTATATTACTTTTTAGATAATATTGGTCTATTGTTCTTAAATGAAACATCAACATTTATGTTAAATAAGTTACTCATATTTTTTTCATTAACAACGTCATTAATATTTCCTGATCGAAATACCTTACCGTCTTTTAATAATAAAATTTGCTTAAATACAGGCAACACTTCTTCTAGATGATGCGTAACATATATCATTGTTGGACCACTTTTATCTTGACCAATATTCTCAATTCTTTCCAATAAATCTTCTCTTGCAACAAAATCTAAGCCATTTGTTGGTTCATCAAGTATTAGAAGTCTCGGTTCTGACATTAAAGCTCTACCAATTAATACACGCGTTTGTTCACCTTGTGATAAATTCCCAAATCTTCGGTTAATATAATCCTTGGTAATACCTAATGCTTCGCAAATTTCATTTGCTTTATCTTTAATTTGTTTACTTGGTTCTTTATATACACCTATTGACGCATAAGCACCACTAATAACAGTCGTAAAAGCATTGTCTTCTTTTCTCATTTTCTTAAATAAAGATTGAGAAACATAACCAATTTGCTTTCTAATACCATCAGCTGAATATCCAAGTTCACCTTGTTTCATATCTAATATTTCAAATTCACCTGAAGAAGGCGCTGTATACGCATTAATAATATCAAGCATTGTGGATTTTCCTGCTCCATTTAATCCGTACAATACCCAATGCTCTCCATCAACTATTTCCCAAGAAATATCTTTTAGTATGTATTTACCTTCACGTATCCAGTTAATATGTTTCAAATCAAGAAGCATATTTACATCCCCTTTAATTTACTGTTTTCATAATATTCACTAATTGTACATGAAAGTTTAAGTATATTAAAGATGATTGGATCAGAAGGTAATTTATAATTTATTGTATTTCAGGGTTTATTTCGAATCGTAAACCATCCGGTGAAGTTAGAATCTTGCTTTCTGCATTTGGCATTTGTACCACTATATTTGCTAAACCATAACTATTGTCTGATTCTTCTCTTTTTTGATTTGATTGCCAAGTATTAATCGCAATATGATGGTGATAATTTTTAGTAGACATAAACAAAGCATTTGGAAAATTATCTACTACTGCTTTTAATCCTAAAGTATTTAAATAAAATTCTTTAGACGCTTCAATATCATTTGTTTTTAAATGTAAATGTCCAATTTTTGCATCAGCAGGCATTCCATTCCAACCTTCATTTGAAGCTTGTTCAACTAGCGCTTCTGCATTCACCTCATGTGTATCCATTGCAACATTGCCATCATTCCATTCCCAGTTACGCGCATCACGATCACGATATATTTCTATACCATTTCCATCTGGATCATTTAAATATAGTGCTTCAGACACTATATGGTCACCAGCACCTAACTGAACATTTAATCTTGAAGCGTGAATTAAGAAATCTGCTAAATCTGCTGTTGTAGGTAGTAATATTGCAATATGAAATAAACCCGCTTCTCTTATACTAGGTTTTCTTCCATCTTCTAATAATTTCAAAGTAATCGTATGTCCTGAATCACCTATTTCAAATACTGTTTCTGTTTCATTCTTAGTTCTTATTGTTAATCCAATTATATTGTCATAAAATACTGTCATTTTCTCTAAATCTGTAACATTTAACGTGATACCTTTAACTAATGTTGCATCTTTACCATGAAACATATATAACACCTCTTCTATTTTCTTTATCAATAATATTAGTATACTTTATATACTATAAAAAGTATACTAATATGTTTAAAAAAATGCCCATAAACGTCATACTCATCAGTAAGTCCGTCTATGAACAGTTCTTTTATATCTCTAATTCAAGTCTTACCATGTCTTTACATTGTATGCCATTCTCAAAAATAGGATCTTTATAATATTTAATGAAATAATCAATATCTATAGATTTCATTCTAAAACCAGCTTGTTGATAAAGTTTTAATTGACCAATACCAGAATTTCCGGTACCTACAGTTATAGTATGACAGTCTAATTCTTTACCGACTGTTATAATATGTTCAATTAATTGACGACCAATCCCTTTGTTTTGAAATTGAGGATCAACAGCTAAATTAACTAATTCCAAAGTGTTTGGTCTCGTTAACAATCCCACTACAATACCGATTGTTTGACCTTGTTTCTCATAAATGTAAACTTTACCTCTTAAAGTATAATCATTAATCGCTTGTTGATTGTCATCAGCTAAAGATAACAATTCATAATGTCTTTCCGTTAAAAACTTACATAATGATATCATTACTTCACCTACAACATTTCAATTTATTAAGCTTTCTTACGTTTAACAAACCAGATAATAAATACAATGATTCCAATAGCAATAATCGCATACATAAAGTTTGAATAAACATCCATATAGTTAACTATTTGATGCCAATTATCTCCAACTTTAGCACCAACTATAACTAGTATTAAATTCCAAATAAGTGTACCTAAAGTCGTTAATAATAAGAACAACCATTGATTCATATCACTCATACCAGCTGGGATAGAAATCAAACTTCTAATAAGTGGAATAAATCTGCAGAAGAACACCGTCCATGGACCATACTTATCGAACCATGCATCAGCTTTTCTTACATCTTCTTTCGTTAATCTTAAATACTTGCCCCACTTTTCAATAATTCTTTCGAGTCTATCAACGTTAAGTATACGACCAATCCAATATAAAATAACAGCTCCAAAAACTGATCCTATAGTAGAGGCAATAACCACACCTACTATTGTTAATTCTGATTTAGTTGTCATAAATCCTCCAAACGTCAAAATTACTTCTGACGGAATAGGAGGAAAAACATTTTCTAATAATATTAATAAGGCTATACCCAAATAACCAAATTGCTCCATGATACTTGTAATCCAACTCTCCATTAATTTGCTCCTTTAAGTTATCATCTTTATATAAATACCTTTTCAAGCTATAACATAAACCTTCAAAAATAATACTTAACTTAATTATATAATAAAACAATCATAATAAGAGTCAGACTTAAGAATGAATATTTTTCAGTTTTATTTTGGATCCAGTTTTATTATAATTTAACTTTTTTTAATCTTAGCGCGTTCGACACAACACTTACAGAACTTAATGCCATTGCTGCGCCAGCAACCCATGGAGCTAAGAGACCTAATGCAGCTATCGGTATGCCAGCTGTATTGTAACCAAATGCCCAAAATAAATTTTGTTTAATATTCTTAATTGTAGCATGGCTAATTTTAATCGCTTTTGGAATGAGCAATAATTCTCCACCTAAAATCGTTACATCAGCTGCTTCTATTGCCACTTCAGTTCCTGTACCTATTGCAATACCTATATCTGCTATAGCTAGTGCTGGTGCATCATTAACACCATCTCCTACCATCGCTACTTTTTTACCTGTATTTTGAATGGCTTTTATTTTGTCTGCTTTTTCTTCTGGTAATACTTCAGATATAACATTATGAATACCTACTTGTTTCGCTATTGCTTGAGCTGTTCTCTCATTATCACCAGTTAGCATTATAACCTCTAGACCTTCATCTTGTAACATTTTAATAGCTTCAGGTGCATTCTCTTTAATTGTGTCAGCTACAGCAACAATACCTTTAAAAACGCCACCTACTGCCACTAGCATAGCTGTCTTACCTTCAGTTTCTAATTTAGATAAATCTTCATCAAATATATTTGTGTCAATGCCGTTTTGTGACATCAATTTTCTATTACCTACTAATACATTCTCACTATTTATTAATGCCCGTATACCGTATCCAGGGATTGCATCAAAATCTTCTACATCTGCTAGTGTTATATCTTGCTCAGTTGTATACGCCACTATGGCTTCAGCTAATGGATGCTCTGATCCTTTTTCAGCACTAGCTAATAATTTCAATGTCTCAATATCTCCTGTAAAATCTGTTACTTCTGGTTTACCTTTTGTAATTGTTCCAGTCTTATCCAATACGATTGCATTTAATTGGTGTGTGCGTTCTAAATGCTCTCCACCTTTAAATAGTATGCCGCTTTCTGCAGCTTTTCCTGTTCCTACCATTATGGATGTTGGTGTTGCTAATCCTAAAGCACAAGGGCAAGCAATAACAAGAACAGCAATTGCCGCAACGAGTGCATTTTCAAATTGACCAGCATCAACTAAAGTAATCCAAATTAAGAATGTTAAAATAGCTATACCTACAACTATTGGAACAAAGTAACCTGAAATAACATCTGCTAACCTTTGAATAGGTGCTTTAGAACCTTGAGCTTCTTCGACAACTTTAACGATAGATGCCAACGCAGTATCTTTTCCTACTTTTGTTGCTTTCATATTAATTAAACCATTTTTATTAATTGTAGAACCTATAACTTCTTCGTTTATTGACTTTTCAACTGGTATAGATTCGCCAGTTATCATAGATTCATCAATAGCCGTTCGCCCTTTTTGAATAATACCGTCTACAGGTATCTTTTCGCCTGGTTTAATGCTTAAAATATCACCAACAGCTACATTCTCTATTGGTATCATGATTTCCTCATTATTTCGTATTACTCTTGCTTCTTTAGCTTGCAAACTTAATAGTGAAGATAATGCATTTGTCGTTTGGCTTTTAGCACGTTTTTCTAAATATTTTCCAAATAATATTAAAGTGATTAATACCGCACTTGTTTCAAAATATAAATGAGGCATATAATCTGGTCTACCAATTGTTTTTATCGCTTCATATAAGCTATAAAAATATGCTGCACTTGTCCCTAATGCAACAAGCACATCCATGTTTGCACCACCATTTTTTAAGTTCTTATATGCTCCAACATAAAATTGCCAACCAATTATAAATTGAACAGGTGTTGCTAATACAAATTGGAACCATGGATTCATTAACATTTGTGGCACTGGAAGATTAAATAAATGAACAAACATCGTTAATATAAGCGGTAATGACAAAATAGCTGAAACAATAAGTTTTATTTTCATTTGTTTAACTTCATTTTCTTTATATGTCTTTTTGTCTTTTGAATCATTTTTAGACTCTGCATCATAGCCAATATTTTTAATTTTATCAATAATTGACTTTTCATCGATTAACTCTGGATTATATTCAACACTCGCTTGTTCAGTTGTTAAGTTTACAGTTGCAGTTGCTATCCCTTGTTGACGATTTAAAACTTTTTCAATACGGCTTGAACATGCAGCACATGTCATACCATAAACATCTAAATCTAATTTTTCAGTCAAAACACCATAGCCTAAATTTTCTATTTTTTTCGTTACATCAGATAATTGAGTTGAATCATCTTTAAACTTAATAGAAGCCTTTTCAGTAGATAAATTCACTTGTGCTTCTACGCCGTCCATTCTGTTTAAGACTTTCTCAATTCTACTTGAACATGCAGCACATGTCATACCTGTTACGCCAATAGTAACTTGTTTGTCTTCATTCATTTAGTTGACCTCCTTACTTAGAAAATTGCTTAAGTACACTCATCAATTCATCAATTGTTTCTTCGCCTTCTCCGTTTTGAATAGCATCTGTAACGCAATGTTTAATATGACGTTCAGTAACAGCAAATCCTACATTTTTTAATGCAGATTGAATGGCACTAATTTGTACAAGAATATCAACACAATATCTATCTTCTTCAACCATATTTTGAATTCCTCTAACTTGACCTTCAATACGCTTAAGTCTATTTATAACTTTATCTTTCTCTTCTTTAGTTCTTGGTGTTACTGTATGTTCATGTAAAAACTCACTCATAACTTCACGTCCTCTCTTTAAATACAACTATACCCCCCTATCGTATATTTTTCAATGTGAATGCTCAATTTAAACATAATAATGAAAAAAGCCGGGACAAATTAATTGTCCCAGCCTCTGATTTTCTATATTAATTATTCAACTGTAACTGATTTAGCTAAGTTACGTGGTTTGTCTACGTCACAGCCTCTGTGTAATGCTGCGTAGTAAGAAATAAGTTGTAATGTAACAACTGAAACAAGTGGAGATAACATTTCATGTACGTGTGGAATAACATACGTATCATGATCATGTTCTAAACCTTCCATTGAAATGATACATGGATTAGCGCCACGTGCTACAACTTCTTTAACATTACCTCTAATTGATAAGTTAACTTTTTCTTGAGTAGCTAAAGCAACAATTGGTGTACCTTCTTCAATTAATGCGATTGTACCGTGTTTTAATTCTCCACCAGCAAATCCTTCAGCTTGTATATAAGAGATTTCTTTAAGTTTTAATGCGCCTTCTAGACCTACATAGTAATCCATTGTACGGCCAATGAAGAATGCGTTACGTGTTGTTTCTAAGAAATCTTTAGCAATTTGTTCCATTTTTGGAGCGTCATCAACTATTGCTGTAATTGCAGTAGTCACTTTTGCTAATTCAGGGATAATATCTACACCTGTATTTTTGTTATGTGCATTAGCTACTACTTGGGAAAGTATTGCTAATACTGCTATTTGAGCTGTATATGCTTTTGTAGACGCAACAGCGATTTCTGGACCAGCATGTAAGATTAATGTATGATCCGCTTCACGTGATAGTGTAGAGCCTGGTACGTTTGTAATTGTTAAAGCTTTATGTCCTAAACGTTTAGCTTCTACTAATACTGCACGGCTATCTGCTGTTTCACCTGATTGTGAGATAAAGATGAATAATGGTTTTTTAGACAATATAGGCATGTTATAAACAAACTCTGAAGCAACATGTACTTCAGTTGGTACTTCAGCCCATTTTTCAATAAATTCTTTACCAACTAAACCGGCATGGTAACTCGTACCACAAGCAACGATATAAATTCTGTCAGCTTGAGCTACATCATCTATAATTGCTTTATCAATTTTAAGATTGCCTTCTTCGTCTTGATAATTTTGAATGATATTACGCATTACACCAGGTTGTTCATGAATTTCTTTTAACATGTAATGATCATAAGTACCTTTTTCAACGTCTGAAGCATCAATTTCTGCTTTATAGCTATCTCTTTCAATCACTTTACCATCTTGATCTTTAATAATTACTTCATCGCGTTTAACGATTACGATTTCATTATCAACTAATTCTTTATAAGTATCCGTAACAGCTAACATTGCAATTGCATCTGAAGCGATAACATTAAAGTCTTCTCCGATACCTACTAATAAAGGTGATTTGTTTTTAGCTACATAAATTGTATCTGCATCTTGTTCATCTAATAAACCAAGTGCATAAGAACCATGTAATAATGATAATACTTTATTGAAAGCTTCTTCAGTAGTTAATCCTTTATTTGAGAAGTACTCGATTAATTCGACAATTACTTCAGTATCAGTATCTGATTTGAATGTAATGCCTTCTAAATATTCACTCTTAAGTTGTTCATAATTTTCAATTACACCATTGTGTACTAATGTAAAACGACCAGATGTTGATTGATGTGGATGAGCATTTTCATAGTTTGGTACACCATGTGTTGCCCAACGAGTATGACCAATACCAATATTTCCATCAAAATCATCTGAAGCTGCTTTACGTAACTCAGCAATTCTTCCTTTTGCTTTAAATACTTTAATTTCTTCTTTGTTTCTAACAGCAATACCAGCTGAATCATAACCTCTATATTCTAATTTTTCTAATCCTTTAAGTAATAATTCTTTAGCATTTGCTGTACCTATATATCCTACTATTCCACACATAAACAAAATTCCTCCAATTTTAAATAAGCGGTTAGACACCAAAAAATTGTCCAGTCGCTTTCAATACATTCTTTAATTTATGGCTATTTCAATGGCTTTGGACATACAGTCACCTATATGCTTTAAACATTGAACTTTCGAATGGGCCACATCCGGGATAGCATCCGCCGATAATTCGATAACTATCCTCCTCGTCAACAAAGGCAACTACATTCATTCAACATGTATCTGTTTATACACGCATCATTAATCATGTATGACCATTGTTCAGGCGCTATAAGTTTCCTTATTTTAGTATACCTCACATTCCTCCTTAAGTAAGCTTCCTTCATTCTACAATGAAACTGTATGTTGTGCAATTATAATACTATATTTCATACAAATATAGTACTTTTGCTAGATATATTAATTATAAAAAAAGAGGCAAAGACAAATTAATTGTCTCCACCTCAATTCGTACTATTCAATACCCATTTCTTCTTTTACAACATCTGCAATGCTGTTTACGTATCTTTCAGCATCTTCTTCTGTTTTAGCTTCAACCATAACTCTAACTAATGGTTCTGTTCCTGAAGGTCTTACTAATATACGTCCTTCACCATTCATTTCAACTTCAACTTTAGTCATAATTTCTGACACTTTTGTATTTTCTTCCACACCAAATTTGTTTGAAACTCTAACATTTACTAATCTTTGTGGATATTTTTTCATTTTGCTTGTTAAATCACTTAAACTTTTGCCTGATCTTTTTATAATACTTGCTAAGTGTGCACCAGTTAATAAACCGTCACCAGTTGTATTATAATCCATAAGAACAATATGTCCCGACTGTTCTCCACCAAGGCTATAAGACCCATGTCTCATTTCTTCAACGACATATCTATCGCCAACTTTTGTTTTGTTTGATTTAATGCCTTCTTCTTCTAACGCTTTATAAAAGCCTAAATTACTCATAACAGTCGAAACAACCATATTATCTTTTAACTCACCATTTTTAGCCATATCTTGTGCTAAAACAAACATAATTTGGTCACCATCAACGATTTGTCCTTTTTCGTCTACAGCAATTATTCTGTCACCATCGCCATCAAAAGCTAATCCTAAATCAGCTTCATGTTCTAGTACCGATTTAGCTAATTCTTCTGGATGTGTAGAACCAACATTTAAATTAATATTGTATCCATCAGGTTTACAACCAATTGTTTCACTTGTCGCTTCTAAGTCACCAAATAAGTATGGTGCTAGTGAATAAGTGGCACCGTGTGCGCCATCCAATACAATTTTCAATCCGTCTAAATCACCATCAACCGTAGATTTAATATAGCTAATATATTTTTGAGCACCTTCAAAGTAATCAGAAATAGGATTCAATTGATTACCAGTTGGTCTTGGTAAGTTATCTTCTGAAGAGTCTATTAATTTTTCAATTTCTAATTCTTCATCATCCGTTAATTTAAAGCCATCTGGACCAAAGAATTTAATACCGTTGTCAGCTACAGGGTTATGAGATGCACTAATCATTACCCCAAGATCAGCATCCATTTCTCTCGTTAAATATGCAACACCTGGAGTTGATATTACTCCTAACCTCATTACTTCTGCACCAATTGACGAAAGACCTGCTATTAAAGCAGATTCTAACATTTCCCCTGAAACACGTGTGTCTCTACCAACTAAAACTTTTGGATTCTCACTATTATGCTTCTTTGATAATACATAACCACCAAATCTACCTAATTTGAATGCAATTTCCGGTGTTAACTCAGAATTTGCTACACCTCTTACACCATCAGTACCAAAATATTTGCCCATTATAATTCTCCTTTATTTCCATTAGTTTTTAGAAGTTGTAATTTTTGCTTCAACATCTTTATATTCTGCGTCATCCACACCATCTGGCAAGTTTAAATCTACTTTTTTAGTTGTATTCCCGTCAACGTTAGAAACGTCTACAGGTACATCTATTGATTCAATACCATCTAGTACATTACGCGAACCATATATTTTAACTTCAGATTTATCTAAATTAATTCCATCAATACTAACACCTTTTGATGAAGTACCCTTTGTAATAGGATTTAAACTTACTGTTTTACTAGATCTAGCTACTTTAATATTAACATTTACGGTATCTGGTCTAATTTGCACATCCAATTTATTTAAATTGCTATCAAGTACACTTATACCAGCTTTTTCAGTCGTATCGTCTGTTAATTGTTTATTTTCATCTAATGTTGCCTTAACATATGAAATCTTATTCAGTTCTTCCTGCCCACCTGTAATAGTGACTTGTGAAGGATTTACTGTCTCTCCGACTAATTCGTATCCTGAAGCAATTCTATTTTGATTTATTTCTGCTTCAATTGGATATTTTTTAGACACTTTATCTTGTAGTGAAACATTAGCACTTTTTGGAATCACAGTTGCTTTCAATTCATCACTTAAACCTTTAATCTTAAATTCTTCTTTATACTGACCAACTGATTTGTTTTTTAAATCTAACTCTACTTTAAAATTCAATAATTTTTCAGCTTGTAATATTGTAGACTGCGGTCCTGAAACTTTAACGTCTACTGTTTTAGGTGCACCAGACAAATATAATTCTTTCGTATCATACAACGTATCGACAGGTACATCTTCTATTGTATGATCAGAACTTTTTAAAGCATTTTCTGAAAACAAACTGCCAAACACATTATTAACAGATAAAAACATGAGTAATGCTAGCACTAAAGCTACAAAACGTAATCCCCATTTAGATTCTAGCATCTACTTCACATCCTTTCTGTTTTGAACAGAACCAAACCAATGCTCAACTAGTAACTCTCTAAATGCTTCGCTTGATATTTCTTTTCTAAGTTTGCCATTAATTGTTACAGAAATTGAACCCGTTTCTTCAGATACAACAACTGTAAACGCGTCTGATACTTCTGAAATACCTACAGCTGCTCTATGTCTAGTTCCTAGACTTTTAGAGATTTTTTGACTATCTGATAAAGGTAAATAACTCGCTGCTGTAGCAATTTTTTGTTCTTGAATAATCATCGCACCATCGTGTAATGGTGTATTAGGAATGAATATATTAGTCAGTAACTCTTGAGAAATATCAGCATTTATTGGTATACCCGTTTCTATGTAATCTTGCAATCCTGTTTCTTTCTCGAACACAATTAATGCTCCAATTCTTCTTTTTGCCATATATTGTACTGCTTTATCGACACTATCAGTTAATCTTTCTTGTTCTGCTGATGTCGCTACATTAACTCGTTTAAATAAACTTCCGCGCCCTAATTGTTCCAAAGCTCTTCTGAACTCAGGTTGGAATATTACAATAATAGCTAAAAAACCCCATTGTAATACAAAATCAAACAGGAGCGTAGTAGTTGTTAAATTTAAAAAATTACTTATTGTTCTACCTATTATGATGAAAAATATACCTTTTAATAATTGTATCGCTTTTGTACCTTTAACTACAGTTATGATCAAGTACAATACATACCATACAATAATCAAATCAAGTATACCTGTAATAACCTTTAAGGCACTCAATTCACCAAAAATATCAGGTAACTGCATAGTATCTCCTCCGTCTTTCATTTACCTAGTGCTTATTATAACAATTTTTTCGGTATATTGTTAATTTAATTATATATAAAACAAAAAAGCCTCTTTAAAAGAGACTTCTTAATTTAAATACATCTATATATCGTTGTCAATTATAATAACTTTTCACCAAAAAATGATCCCATTAAACCTATCGCTTGATGTGCAGTCTTATTATATTCATCAATTAAAGGATTAACTTCTACTAAATCAGCAGAAACAATCAAGTTTGATTCATTTAACATTTCCATTGCTAAATGACTTTCTCTGTATGTTGCCCCTCCAGGTACAGTCGTTCCAGTACCTGGCGTTTCAACTGGGTCTAACGCATCAACATCAAGTGAAAGATGAATACCATCCGTTTTAGCTTTTAAATAATCAATAGTTTCAGAAATCACTTTACTCATTCCAAGTCTATCGATATCTGCCATAGTATATGTAAGTATACCTTGTTCTTTTATATATTTCTTTTCTCCATCATCTAAATCTCTCATACCTATTAATACAACATTTTCAGGTTTAACTTTATTTTTATACCCACCAATATTAGTGAGATTTTCATTTCCATCTCCTAATAAAGCTCTTAAAGGCATTCCATGAATATTTCCACTTGGAGAAGATTCTATTGTATTTAAATCACCATGTGCATCATACCAAATGACCCCTAAATTCTCATAGTGTTTACTTATACCTGCAATAGAACCTATAGATAATGAATGATCTCCACCTAAAATTAATGGGAAGTTACCATTATTCTTCGTTTCATTTACAGCTTCATATAAATTGTTTGAAAATGAAATAACTTCATCTAAATTTCTTAATCCATTCTGTTCACTTTTATATTTTTTCATATCTATTACTGGAGATTCCACATTCCCTTTGTCTATTACTTCATGACCTGTATTCTCAATTCTTTCAATTAAACCAGCATATCTTAAAGCATCTGGTCCAAAATTAACCCCTAATTTACGCTGACCAAAAGCCGTTGGAGCACCGATTATTTCAATGCGCTTATTCATAATTTAATATCCCCCTTATTTAGCATTACTATTATATTCTATTATATGTAAGCACTTACATCAAGCTATACAAGGGTTCTTGGATAATATTAATATATCCCAAATATTTATACACTCATGCATAAACATCTTGCATAATTTATTTATATAAATATACAAAAAAAGAGACGTTAGCTTAAACTAACGTCTCTTACTTATGAGCCATAGAGGATTCGAACCTCTGACCCTCTGATTAAAAGTCAGATGCTCTACCAACTGAGCTAATGGCTCTAAAATGGCTGGGCTAGCTGGATTCGAACCAGCGGGTGACGGAGTCAAAGTCCGTTGCCTTACCGCTTGGCTATAGCCCAATCATGGTGGAGGGGGGCAGATTCGAACTGCCGAACCCGAAGGAGCGGATTTACAGTCCGCCGCGTTTAGCCACTTCGCTACCCCTCCAGCTTATTTTTTTAAATGGTGGAGAATGACGGGTTCGAACCGCCGACCCTCTGCTTGTAAGGCAGATGCTCTCCCAGCTGAGCTAATTCTCCAT
>NZ_MWJM01000023.1:0-18847 GCF_002018435.1 Mammaliicoccus fleurettii
GGAATAGTATGCGTGAGAGACTACAGGCTCGAGCCATACCCCTAGGCAGGCATGCACGAACAAAATCGTAAGATTGTTATAAAAATAGTTATAGGTAATGATTTTATAAAAAACAAACATATAATTGTGTATTTAAAAAGTCAATATTAACAATGGTTTTAACAGTTAGGCATGCCTAACTGTTAAAAAATCTTTCAATAAATACACTTAAGAAATGAAATATTTGAGTTAAGAATGAATGCACAAAAAGTCATACTGTACTGATATACTTTAATCATAGATAACACAACACGAAGCACAATACATTCAATTCCTCAAAACTTATTTCGTATATGTTTTTCATAATTGCAAATGACTTTGTGTAGAACGTGTTTAGATAGTTATCTGTAATTGTAACGTTGAAATGGATCATAAAATGATTCAAGTTATTTATACGAGGTTTCCCGGCTTTGTATAAATACATGTTTCCTTAATTAATAACCCTTCCCCGAAAAGCGCTCGTTAATTCCCGGACGAGCGCTTTTCACTTGCAGATTTTTATATGTGAACTTAAATAACATAGATTTTTAGATTAAAGAAAATTAGTGTAAAATGAATTTATCGAGCCATGGGGATGGTGAGAAATCCTACTATGAGTAATAGGGGACTTATACATAATTAAGAGGCTGAGACAATATTTGTCTCAGCCTCTTATCATTTATGAAATTGAACTTACGATTGATTCGTATACGTCATCCCAAAATTGTGTATTATTTTGATAAGTTTCATGAATTTTATGATGAACATCTTTTTCTTTTTCAGCGTATGTTGGGTCATCTTTGCTTGGTAAGTCTTTACGTAATTCTTCTACTTGTTTTTGTACACTTATAGCTCTTGGTCCCCATACATGTTCTTGCTCATGATGTTCATTTAAAAATACGAAAATAGGTATTGATCTTGCTGTACCGTTTGTTAAATATTGATCAATTAGGTTTGTATCTTCATCACGGTGAAATGCTTTTACTTCAATATTCGTATAATCAGCAATGTTCAATAATACTGGTATGTTCATCATGGCATCTCCACACCAATCTTCAGTAATGACAAGTACTTTATAATTTTTATCTTTAATTTTATCTAAACGGTCATCATTTTTAGGTAATTTAAAAGATTGATAAATATCGAGCAATTGTTCTTTATTTGTAGTCATTTCGTTTACGTATTCTTTAATTGGTTGTGCTTGTTCAAAATATGTAACTAACTTAGTCATTTTGTTAATCCCCCTTCAATATATTAAATATTATAACAATTCTGAAATAAATCGCAAAGAACTAATCTCGAAAAAATATTTATTTAACAGCGTTATCTAATATTTTGAAAGTTTTATTTTCAACATCCAACTCTGCTTGTGCCCCATAAGGTATGACACATTTAGGTTCGTTATGTCCAAAACTAGCATTATAAAAGACAGGCATATCTTCTTGATCCCATTCTTTCAACATTTTAACCCAAACTTCTTTGTATTCTTCGTAATATGCATCATCTTGTGGACGTCCAATAATCACGCCATTTATTTTATCAAAGATTCCCATTGAACCAAAAGCACGTACGTAATCTTCCATTAACCAAGGAGGTGCTTGAACTTCTGCTGTTTCAATGAATAAAATTGCGCCATCAAAAACTTCTTTATTTGGAAAAACATCTGTTGCTTTTAATGAATGGAAAAGTTCCATACATCCACCAATTAAATGTCCTGTAGCTTTTCCTTTACCATTTAAAATTTCATATCCTTGACTGTCAAATGATGGTCTATTAATGTCTTTATTTTTCTCTTCCCATGATAAACCATATTTTCTGAATTGTGGTGAGGCGGGTACATTTCCAATTGGACCATTTTGGAACCATGTTTGGTTAATTGAATCAACTGTATAATCATCCATAGCAACATTTTCAGCAAAGTCTGTTAAAAGTGCTGGACCATAAAAACTTGATACACCTGCTTGATAGAACATAAAATGTATTGCAGTTGTATCTGAATAGCCGCTTAATATTTTTGGATTATTTTTAATGATATTTAAGTCGATATATGGCCATAAACGAACAGAATCATCTCCACCTAAAGTACAAATAATTGCTTTTACTTCAGGATCTTCAAGTGCTTGGTGTAAGTCTTCTACACGTTTTTTTGGATTGTTATATGTAAAGTCTGCTCCTTTAAGTGCATGTGGCATAACTTTCACTTTTAAACCGAATACTTCTTTCAATCGTTGAATACCAACTTCTGTTCTCCAAATTACTTCTTCTTCACCGGCGTAACCTGAGGATGGTGAAACGATTGCGACAGTGTCCCCTTTAGAAAGCTTGTTGGGTTTGATTAATTCTTTCATTCTTAATGCCCCCTTATTTATATATTTAAGTTAGTATATCACAGTGGTATCACTTGAAATCAAATATTTCAAATGATAGTATAATGTTGTTTGTAAAAGAATGGTAATATAATAAAGATGTAAGGTTAATATCACAATAAAAGGGGCAAAACCAATGGATAAAATAACCTTCCTTAATTACCTTGAGGATGAATTGTCTCGTTTGCCTAAAGTTGAGCGAGATAAAATAATGTATGAATATGAAACAAAATTTTTTGAAGCAAAAAATGAAAATGAATTAATGAATGAATTAGGTGAGCCTAAGGAAATTGCAAAGAAAGTTTATGCAACGAGCGCCATTCATGATGCTGAAATAGCACCAAACTTTAAAAATGTTTTTCAAGCAATTATGGCAACATTAGGCTTAAGCTTTTTTAATATATTTTTTATTATTATACCGTTTCTAATTATTGCGTTTATACTTTTAATTGTTGTAGTGGTTGGCGCATTGATGATGTTAGGACCTATAGTAAGTGTTATAAATATTATATTGTATGGATTTTATTGGATTGATATTACAAACATAATTTTTTCTATATCATTTTTAGGATTAGGGTTAATGTTGCTCATTACTGGATTAAAATTAATAGAACTGAGTTACAAAGGCATCTTAAAATATTTAAAATGGTGTGTAAAAGTCATTAGGGGGCATGCTGAATAATGAAAAAGTTATTTTTGATAGGATTAGGCATCTTCTTAATTTTTGGCTTAATAGGTACAATTCTTTGGTTTACGGTTAATAATAAATTTGAGAAGAATGAAACTTATGAAAAAGTTTTTGAGGATGATCAAGTTGAACAAGTCATCGTGAATGGACAAAATACAAATGTTGAAGTGAAAAAGGGTAAGACTTTAGGGATAAAGTATAACGGCAAACAACATGTAAATGCGAACATAGAAAACAATTTACTACATTTCACAGAACAAGATAGTAAGTATCAATTCAATGCCAATTTTATACCTTTTAGAAAAACGACAAATCATTTAGTAATCACTTTACCAGAGAAACAATATCAATCATTTAATATAACAACAAATACGGGAGATATATTAATTAAAGATGTCAGTAGTAACAACAGCAATATGATTACTGATACAGGGGATATTTCTTATAATAATGTGAATTTAAAATACGCTAAAGCAATGTCTAGTTTAGGAAGTGTTCAAGTTAAAAATTCAGCACTATCAGAATTTAATGGTGAAATTGAAACAGGAAATATAACAATAGCGAAAAGTAGCCTCATTAATAGTGAATTGATTACTTCGTTGGGTAACATAGATATTAGCCAACTTAAAAATGAATGCGATATTAAATCATCTACAGAAGATGGAGACATCACTTTATCTTACGAAGAACCTCCTAAAAATACTTTATTACAATTACAAGCTGAATCAGGCAGTACACATATAAAAAATAAAGCATTTAAAGGAGAAAAAGTAGGTAACGGTAAACACGTAATTGAAAGTTATACGGATAATGGCGATATTATAATTAAGTAATACAAAAAGGCACGATAAGCTAGGAGCTTATCGTGCTTTTTTGCTTACTATCAAGTTGTGTTAAGATTTTTTATTCACTTGCGAACAAGATGTCTGTATCAATTTGTCCTGAAATTGAATTTAAATCTATAGGCTTTCCATCTAACCAATCTTGGAAGTTAAATGTATGTAACATACCATTTTCTCCAAGAACAATTTTCATTTGTAATTGATCAGGTATATAAGCTGAAGTGTGAATGGTACCGGACCAGCTTTTAAAAAGCTTACTATAAATTTCATATTGTGGGTCGTTAAAATAACGAATAGCATCTTCTAAAGACATATGCTCGTTTGTAATATGTTCGATTCTATTGTATCTTTCTATAGATTCTTTTATATAATTTCGGTTCTCATGTGTTAATACTTCAAAGTGATTCGTACATAAATTATTTTGTTTCGTAACAACTGAACGAGGGGTAGCTTCTACCGTTATTCTTCTGTTTTGCTTATCCATTAAAATATAGCTGAAAGAAGTACGATGAGGTATCTCTTTTAATAAAGCTACTGCTTCATCAATATTTTTACAGGTTTCTAAAATTAGTCTTCCAATCATATAACATACAAAGCCGTCACCAGGTTTTTTTCTATGTATAAAATTATATCCCATAGATAAGCCATGTTCATTCATACCATCCATACGTCCGGTAACTCTCGATGTTGGACCAATTTGCGCATATCCACCATCATTTGGTTGAAATAAACTAAATCGACCATCATAAGTGGCAGGGTTATAATCATAATTTCTCACCATATAATCAGTACCTAAAAATATAGAACAACCACTATCTTTTGCATAAACTCTGTAATGTCCATAATTTAATAGAATCTGTTCGAGTGGATACTTTAATGTATCTTGTAATCCCATAAGTTCATCCCATATTGGTGGTGCAAATTCTTGATAGATTTTCTTAGTTTCATCTATATCTATGTCAAAGCGCGGTCTTCTGATTTTCCATTCTTTATCTCTATTCTCTAACATTTTGGTAGATTTTAACCATTCAGCTTGTGCGACGCCGTGATCATAATGGTTACCTCTAAATTCAAATGTCTGCATATTAACATTTTGCAACATAATCACTCCTATTAAATACATTTTGATTGAAATATTGCATTTTGTCACGCAAATTAGATTAAGAATATTAAGACTGGAAATGTGATATTAAAGAAACTGTAATAATGCTTTAACCTATGTAATTTCTCACCATGTTATATTTAGGGTACCAAATATCTCACAAATAATGTGAGAAGGAGGTATGTATAATGTGGAATCAAGGATATATCTACGTAAAAAAAATATGGCAAGAGTGGTATAGAAGATAATATAAATTTATTAAATGACACTTATAAACAACTAGAATATATATTTTTGAAATTAAAAAGGCTGAGACAAATTAATTGTCTCAGCCTATTATTATGATTTACAATGCTTGATCGGTTGCAGTAGAATATTGTTTTTTGCGTTCAGTTCGTTTCGTTTGGTTAGACCAAATAATTGCAATGGTTGGACCAGTTAATAGGTGAATAAAACTGAATATAGCTCCTGGAACTGCAGATAAAGGATTAAAATGGGCTGTTGCAAGTGATACAGCTAGTCCAGAATTCTGCATACCTACCTCTATGGAAACAGCACGTTTATCAGGTCTGTCTAGTTTAAAGAGTTTAGCTAATAAATATCCAATTGTTAAACCACTTACGTTATGAAGCAATACAACGCCAAACATAATCAAACCTGTTTCTATAATTTGAGCTTTATTACCTGCTACCACACTCGAAAGAATTAATGAAATTGAAATTACAGAAATAATTGGTAATATATCAATTGATTTTTCGGCAACTGGTTTGAAAAATCTTTGTACTATAAAGCCTAAAATAATAGGAATTAATACAACTTGTACGACTGATATAAACATAGATGAGAAGGATACTTGTAACCATTCTCTTGCAAACAAATAAATTAAAGTTGGTGTAATGATGGGTGCTAATAATGTAGATACTGTAGTGATGGATACTGACAATGCAGTATTTGCTTTAGCTAAGTAACTGATAACATTTGAAGCAGTACCACCAGGACAACAACCGACCAATATTACACCTAATGCAATATCAGAATTTAAGTTAAACCCTTTTGCAATTAAATATGCTGTTACTGGCATTATTGTATATTGTAGAATTACGCCAATGAATACACTTTTCGGTGATTTAAACACTTCTTTAAAATCATTTGTTGAAATTGTCATCCCCATACCAAACATTACAATTCCTAATAAGTAAGGGATATAAGGTGCTACTTGAGCGATGACATTAGGGAAACTAAAACCTAATATTGCAGCTAATAACATCCAAAGAACGAATGTTTTATTAATGAACTGACTAAACTTTTTAATATTGTACATATATACACCTTCTAATTTTATAATAATCAGAATATTAACAATAATACAAAAATATTTCAATAGCTTTATGGAAATAAGTGGGGCTTCGCATTTTTAAATGAGAATTGATACATATAATGAGTTATTTTATACTTTTATACATAAAAATTTAACTATATATACAGCAGTATAAGCGTAATATCTTTTATGTATTTTAAAAATTATGTTATGATGAAAGAGGTAGAAAATGATGATAGAGGTGACTTCAATGGATTGTATTAAAGGGATATTCAAATTCTTTTTCATCTTAATTGCTATAACAACAGTTGCTGTTGGGGCAGGTATTGCTGTCTTAGCATTTGTATTTAAAAAAGATTTTGAAGAATTAGAACAAAAGACTAAAGAAATTGTATCTGAGATCGAATCTAATAATTAAAATAAAGGAGCAATCACTATAATTATGTGATTGCTCCCTTTTTTTAAAATAATATTAGGAGGGTATATATTTTGCAATATGAAAGCAATGTGTTAATATCTCCAAGATTAGATTATCGTATGACCAATCAATTAAAGGATTTATCAAGAAGTTTGGAAGTGCCTAGTGTAAGAGAACTTCAAGCCTTAATTGAGACTATAGAATATGATCAGCCATTTTTAAAATCTATAACTATTGGTACGAGTAATGAAAATGAGATGGTTAACGCTGCATTTCATTTAAAGTCTTTGATTGAATCTACATGGTATGAAAATAAGCAGTCCGAAGTGTATGTTAATGTTGTGATTTGGAAGAATCATGTAGGTTCTTCTAAAAAGTATGTTAATAAGTTTGTATCAAACTCACCTGATGTTTGGATTACGCTCGGTTCACATATAGGGTTTTGTAATGTATTAAAGCGATTGTATCGCACTGAAAAATGGGATTCGAAAAGAACCTATTGTTTGAGTTCATTGTTATCTCAGGCGATGATAAATATAGTAGGAGCAAAATATTTCGAGGGTATAAATGGTATAAATTACCATGAGGAAATTGTTAAAGTTGAAAATGGATACATTACATCAAATCCTAATTGTTTTGCTGAGCCTTCTTTTTTCTAATGATAACAAATAAAATAGTGGTAATACATATGAGTAATGAACTCATAACATACTTAAAATAATTTGTTGATTTTTGACCAGTTTCAGGAAGCTTTTTTGTTTCTAAGTTGGTCTTTTTTTCTTTTTCAGAAGTGGATTGGTTAGAATGGTTAGGAATTAAAAAATCTTTAACTACTGATATTTGATAAGACTGTGGGTTGTTTTGATTATGATTTAAGCTATTAGTATTAGGTGGGGATTGTTGATTCTCGTGGTTATTATCTAATTGATTGTGTTGTACGGAATCTTGAATAAAAGGTGATACAGATTTGTTGTCAGAATTGAATGTATAATATTTATCATCTCCTATTGAAATTGATGAATGAGTATCTATTCCGTTAATTTTTACATCGAATGCGGTGTCTCTAGGAATATTTGAAGGAATGTTAATTGTAGTTGAACCCTCATTGTTAGTCTTACCTATAAATTCTTGGTTCTGTGCTAAAAGTTTAACTTCTACATTACTTAAAGGTTGATATGTTTTGGAAAGTACTTCGATTGTAATATTTTGATTATTTATAGAAGGTGTATTACGAATTTGAGAATCAGAAGAAGTTAATTGATATAACTTATTAGGTTCAACAGTAAAAGTCTGTTGATTTGAAGTAGTTAAAGTATAATGAGGTTTAATATTCTTATTTGGAATTTCAACAAAAGCCAGTCCATCTGATCTAGTTGTTAGATGCTTAACTTCATTATCTAACTGAAGCTGAAACGTTTCATTAGATATAGGCATATTGCTCGCAGTTAAGAATTGAAATCCAATCGGAGTCATATCAGTACTTGCGTAAGTGACATGAGTCATATTGAGTGATGTAGCTACAAAACAAACAATACTGTAAAGAAAGATTGAAAACGTCTTCATCGGGTCCTCCTTTCTTGCTTATTTAACTATTATCATATGATAGCTATATTATTGCATAACTCGCTTTAATATTCAAGTATTATTTTATTCTTTTTTTATAAGAATTTATTTTTATCTAAAGATGAGTTAAATACGTGCTTTTAACAAAATTGTATAACCTATATTATCTTCTGTTTTGCAAGAGAAATAAAAAAAGCGTAAAATAAAAGCATAATTTAAAAGGGGATGTTAAATATGAAATGTGTAAGTTGTAATCAAGAAATGATAAATGACCTTCGTATAAACGTTCCAGGAACTTTAGTAGATGTGAGATTAATTAAAGAAGAAGAAAATGAAGACATATTAAAAAAAGCGATTGCTATACCTAAAGCTGCAGTTTGTTTAAAATGTGGCGAAGTCAAATATTACATAGAGGATATAGAGTCGTTTAGAAATGCTTTAGATCAAGTGTAAATCAATTAAATAATCCTTATAAATAAAAACAGAGAGAACTTTTATACACTAAAAGTTCTCTCTGTTTTCTATTATTAAAAAGCATATCTCAATATTTAATTATATCTTTTTGATGTTTCTAACTGATGCATAACAATGTTCACCATTATTAAAGTAAACAGTACGATCTTTCGTATCAATTGTATCAACGTTATTTCGATTAATAACATAACTGTTATGACATCTAAAGAATCTATCATCTAAATTCGATAAATCCTTTAAACTACCATAAAACTCAATTTGTCTATTATCAAGATGAGCAATTAGTCTGTGCGATTTTGTTGAAGATTCAAAAAACATGACATCATCATATTCGACGTAAACTGAATTACTACCTCTAGTTAATTCTATTTTTTCAACATTAGTATTTTTAGATAACATACCTAAACGAATATAAGCAGTATCTAAACAGTCTAATACTCTTGTCTTTAATTGATCAGGATCATCTTTAAAGATGAAATCCATGGCTGCTACTTTATAAACGAACGTTAAATATGTTAATTCACTATGACTCGTTACAAAAACGATATTACCAATCGGATCATATTTACGTATGTTGCTCGCTAAAGTAATACCATTTATGTCAGCATCAAGTTGAATATCTAGAAAATAACAACCTATATCATTCGCTGTTTTGACATACTCTAAAAGTTCGTAAGGATCATGAGTAGCAAGTTCAATAGACATTTCTTTTTCTTCAATCATAATGTAATTATTTATAATCGTTTGCATACGTTCTAATTGTTTCGGGTCATCTTCACAAATGACGATTTTCATCGAATCACTTCCTCAGTGCTATCATTTAAAATTTCAAGCTTTTGAATAAAGTATTGATTGTTGATAAAAGTGTCTAAGAAAACATGATCCGTTTTCTCAGTAATTTCTTTCAACGTCGTTAAACCAATACCACGTTTACGACCTTTAGTAGAATAGTGATCTTCAAATAACTTATGTACTTTTGGAGTATCTTTAGAACATTTATTCATGAATACAAGTAATATAGATTCATCATTTTTAATAAAAGCAATTTGAATTGTAGGATTATCTACAAACTCAGAAGCTTCAATCGCATTATCCATAATGATTCCAATACAGCGACTCAATTCAACAATGTTCATATTTATATGATCAATCTGTTCAGTAATCTCAACACTAATATTGATATTCTGTTCCTGAGATTGAATAATTTTCGTCGTTAATAAACCTTTAATTTCTCTCACATGTAAATTTTGTAGCCCATTAATTTTAATCGCATTTACTTTCATATCATCATGAAGATGCGCTATATTTTGATCAAAATAAATCCTTAATCCTTCCATATCATCTTCTCTAATATAATCAGATAATGTAGCTAAAATATTCACATAATCATGACGAAACTTACGCATTTCATTATTAATTTGTTCAATCTGCAACGTATATTTATAATATTGATTAATCTCTTTTTTAGTACGCTGTAAAGCCATTTCCCGAATGATCGTGAAAGAAATTAAAATTATAAAAATAGCAGCAACACACACATAAATCACATAGAATAATGTCTGGAATTCAAATTCTTTTTCAGTATTATATGATTTAGGCATGTATACGTAGAAGACCATGAATGAAACAGCTAAGAAACCTGCAATTAATAATAAATATACTCTGTTATTATATAAATAACTGAGCTTTAATTTATTCATTAAACGCCTTATTAAGTATGCAATGATTATTGTAAATGAGCTATGAAATAGCATGTAATACATAAAAAATTGAGGTACATTATTAAGGTTATCAATAATATACTTAGTTAAAAATACAGATAAATAATCAGAAACAACTGATATTAATATGACTATAAGTGTATTAATAATTCCCAGTAATCTAAACTTCTTATAAAAGAATATAAAACAGAACAGGCAAACGTAAACTATTGCGCTCATTCCAAATAAATAATAAAAAGCAAGAGAAGGGATCATGTATCCCAAAGTGAGAATAACATAATCCCTTTTGCTATAACGATAATTCTGAGTTATAGCTAATAAAACTGTAAATAATAATATTTGTAAAATTCCAAATGGTAAAGATTCTATATTTGTAAATGATTCCATATACCCTTACACTTCCCTAAAACAATCTTATTGTTTTTCTTTTAATAATTCCGCTGGTACTTCTGTTTCATCTAAAAATGCCATACAACCTCTAATTACCGCTTTTTCACCAATTGCTGAAAGGATATTTGATACTGATTTTGAAAATAAACTAGTTAATAAATTCATGATAATGTTTCCTCCTCTTTGTAAAATATAGGTAATAGTGATACTGCTTCAAAGATCAATCCTAAGCATACTAATTGTTGATACGGTTCTTTTATGAATAATGAAAGAACTATCAATATAGTAGCGACTATGATTGATCTTAGTTTAAGTCCTTTTTTCCATTTGCCTAATATGGGATGTTTCTTTGTTTGCATTGGTGCGTACTTTATTATAATAAGATAACCAATTAGTGCTAGGGCAAGGAATGCCCAATACGACAAGTTAGTATTTATTATAATAAGTGGCGCCAATACAAACATTATGATGCTTTGTATTGTGCATAAAAAAGTGGACTTAGCGTGTGCACCAAACGCGAAATATCTAACGGCAAAATAACTAAGATGAACAATAAGTGTGTATAAAAATATATGGCATAGAAGGGCGGCACCATATATGACTACAGTCTTCATGATATTCCCTACAAATACTTCTAGTCCATACTTTACCTTTAAATAACTAACATGATCTAGGTTATTTGAATTTTGAAGATTTGCTGCAATCTTATCTATTTGTGTTTGTACAGGCTGATACATAGCGGCCCTCCTTCATTATGATTATAGAACAAATTGATTTACATTTTACTTCTTTTGCCTAACTGTATTATTTTAATGCCTAACTGTTTGAATTACGAATATATTTGTATTTTAACATAATATCAATGCAGTTAAGAACTTAAAATAATGACTTAGGGAAAATATTAAAAACACTTATCAAAATAATATAAGATAATATATGACTATTATATTTTATAGATTAATTTATAAATCTCAAATATAAAGGGGGATACTTTATGGCAGGCGATATCGTAAATGCTATTGGTAGTATTTTTAATTGGTTTCTAGAAATTTTCAGTGATATAAGCAGTTAAACTTCTAAAGTCTTATATATGAATTTAGAATATTAAATTATACAACGTGTACCATTAGGTATGCGTTTTTATTATAGTTATTGAGCGTTTTCATGTAGAATGATATTAAAGATAAATTTAGGGAGGATTTTAATTTTATGAAAACGAAAGGTTATATTGGTAGTTACACTAAGAAGGATGGTAAAGGGATATATAGATTTGATGTAGATGAAAATGATCAAACTATTGAAAAGGTAGAAGTAGGCTATGAAGTTGAAGCATCTACATATATTACACAACATAATCAGTTTTTATATGCTATTAAAAAAGATGGTGAAGATTGTGGGGTTGCCAGCTTTTTAATTAATGAAGATGGTAGTTTAACTTTTATAAATGATTGCTTAGCTTCTCAAGAAGGTACAGGTTGTCATATTTCAGTTTCTAATGACGGTAAATACTTATTTGAAGCTGTATATGGAGCAGGTCTTGTTAGAATTTATAAACTTAATCCTGATACTGGAGAATTAGTTGAGTTAATTGATTTTTATCGTGGAGAAGGACAAGGGCCAAATGAAGCGAGACAAGAAAGTAGTCATATTCATTATGCTCAACAAACACCAGATTTAGATTTTATTGCTACAGTTGATTTAGGGGCAGATGTTGTTAGGACATTTAAGTTTTCTGATGAAGGACTAGAATTAGTTGAAACATTAGAAGTACAAGCAGGTAGTGGACCAAGACATTTAGCGTTCCATCCAAGTGGTGATTATGCATATTTAGTAAGTGAAATGAGCAATACAATTCAAGTGTTATCTTATAAGAACGGTGTATTTGCTGAGATTAGTCCAAGATTAATGACTATACCTGAAGATTTTGATTTAAATTCACAAGTTGGTGCAGTTAGATTAAGTCATGATGGTCAATTTATTTATGTTTCAAATAGAGGTCATAACAGTATAGCGGTATTTAAAATATTAGGTGATGGCGCCAATATTGAAAGTGTAGAAATAGTTACAAGTGGTGGAACATGGCCAAGAGATTTTAATATCACACCAAGTGATACTTTCTTAGTAGTGGCACATGAACATTCATATAATTTAGTTTTGTTTACTAGAAATAAAGAAACAGGTAAATTAACAGAAATAGAAAATGAACAAAAAGCTTCAGAAGGCGTATGTGTTCAATTTATATAACAATGGTAGGTGATTAGCTTTGAAAATTGCATTATATCAAATGCATGTTATACCAGGTAAACCAGAAGAAAACATTCAGAAAATAGATCAATGGTTCGATCAACTTGATGAAGATATCGATATAGCGGTATTACCTGAAATGTGGAATACGTCATATCGATTAAAAGATTTAAATGAACTTGCTGATAATGATGGTGAAGTTATCCTTCCTTTTTTACAAAAGAAAGCTAAAGCGCTCAAAAAACATATTGTTGCTGGGTCTATTGCTTATAAAAAAGATCAAGAAATTTATAATAGAGCCATTGTCATCAATAAAGAAGGTAGTTGCATTAACACTTATGACAAGGCACATTTAGTACCGATGTTAAATGAACATCATTATTTAACTTCAGGTGAAAAAAAGCCTACAGTTTATAAATTAGATGAAGTCGATATGGGTACAATTATATGCTATGACTTAAGATTTCCGGAATTATCTCGCTCTTTAGCATTAGAAGATGCAAAGGTTATATTTGTACCAGCACAATGGCCAAAGTCAAGAATCGATCATTGGAAAGCATTACTACGTGCTAGAGCAATTGAAAATCAAGTTTATGTCATTGCGTGTAATAGTGTAGGACTTTGTGATGAAAATGAATTTGGTGGTAACAGCTTAGTATATGGTCCAGATGGCACATTAATGGATAATTTATATTATGAAGAAGATACTTTAATTGTTGAAATAGACTTTGAAAAACAAGAACAAATTAGAGAAGCAATTCCAATATTTAATAGTCTAAGAACTGATTTATATTAAGAAGAATGAGGCTGAGACAATAATTTGTCCAGCCTCATTGTATAGTTAAAACTATTTTCATAACCTGCTTGCCTATGGTACAGTCTCAGCCTGTAGTCTTCGATTTGTACTGTTTCCACAGTCGTGTCGGCTATGAAAGTGTCTTATAGTGGTTATATTATATAAGCAAGTTTATAGAAACCTGCTTATAAATGTTAGTTGAAGTGAATGGAGATGATTGTTTGGAAAGTAATATATCAGTTCAATTTAAAAATGTTGAATATGAAATTGAAAAATCTAAAATTTTAAAAGAAATAAATGCTGAAGTTTATAAAGGTAAGTTGACATCTATTATAGGTCCTTCTGGTGCTGGGAAATCTACTTTATTATCTTTAATAAATTTATTAAAATCTCCTTCTAAAGGTGACATTTTGATCAATGATGAAACAATTAATTCATATAATCCGATGGAATTAAGGAGAAAAGTACAATTAGTTTCACAAGAAGCCACTATGATTAAAGGGACTGTTAAAGATAATTTAGAGCTTCCTTTAACACTTCAAAATAAAAAGATGACAGATGAAGAAGCGAAATACTTTTTAGAAAGAGTGGATTTATCAGTAACTTTTTTGAATAAAAATAGTAAAGAGTTATCTGGAGGAGAAAAACAAAAATTATCTTTAGCACGTGCACTTGTTAATAAACCAGAAGTTATTTTATTAGATGAGGTAACGTCTGCACTTGATAGAAATTCTAAACAAGCGATAGAATTGTTACTCAAAAAAATTAATAAAGAGCATAATGTAACGATGATTTGGGTGACGCATGATATTAATCAGGCTTTACGATTGAGCGATTATGTTTGGGTTATGATTGATGGAGAAGTAGTTGAAGCTGATAGTGTCGAAAATATTAAACATACTAAAAATTCTGAGGTCAGAAATTTTATAGGAGATAAAGTATTATGAGCATAACATCTATAATATTAATGTTTATTTTTATCATCATTCCGATAGTTTTATCTAAGAGTTTTAATTTAGGATTAGAAAAAGATACTACAGTCGCTGCAATACGATCTTTCGTTCAGCTATTAATTGTAGGTTATATATTACAATTTATATTTGACCAAGATAGTTATATATTTATTGTATTAATGGTCATACTCATAATTGGTGCAGCAACTCAAAATGCAAGGAAAAAAGGGTTGGAAATACCAGGCATTACATGGAAATTATTATTAGCTTTTATATCCATTGAAATCATTACGCAAGGGATATTAATAGGTTTTAATATAACACCTGCTACAGCACAATATATCATTCCTATAAGTGGAATGATAATAGGGAATTCTATGGTGCTAAGTATATTATTTTTAAATAGATTTATGTCTGAAATAAAACAAAACGATAACATAATAGAGCTTATTTTATGTTTAGGTGGAACACCTAAACAAGCGATTCATAAGCAGTTAATCACATCTATTCAATCAAGCGTTATACCTACAATAGAACAACAAAAAACAATTGGTTTAGTACAGTTGCCAGGCATGATGAGTGGTCAAATTATTGCTGGAGCTGATCCTTTAGAAGCTGTGCTCTTTCAAATATTAATTGTATTTATGCTATTAACGGCAGCTACTATGACAAGTGTAATACTAGGGTTTTTATCGTATCCAACTTTGTTTAATAAGAAGCAGCAATTAATAGAAAAGCATTTCAAATAAAAAAGCTAGGACAATTAAATTGTCCCAGCTTTTTATTTTTTAAACATTGCTCTTACATATTTACCTTTTCCTTTATAAGGCGGGAAAAGTACACCGGTTTCAAGTTTAGTTGTTTTGAACATTATGCCTTTTTCATTACTAAATAATTCAAATGAGGCTTTACCATGGTATTTACCTATTCCTGATAGTCCAACTCCACCAAATGGCAAGTTATGATTACCTACATGTAAAAGGGTGTCATTTATGCAACCACCGCCAAATGAAATTCTTCTTACGACTTCATCAGTATGATTCTCATCTTCACTAAATAAGTATAAGGATAATGGTTTTGGTTTGTTCTTAATGAATTGTATTGCGTCTCCAAAGGCTTCATAAGTCATGATTGGAAGGATTGGACCGAATATTTCATCTTCCATTAAAATGTCATCGAATTTAACATTATCAATGACAGTTGGCTCGATATAGCAATGATCTAAATCAGAATTGCCACCATAAACGATATCACCATTTGTATTTTCTAAAAGATGTATTAATCTGTCAGTATGTCTTTCATTAACAACTCTACCAAAATCTTCACTGTCTTGAGCATTTTTGCTGTAAAATTCTTGGATTGTAGACTGTAATGCTTTTACAAATTGTTGTTTTATAGAAGCATCGATAATGACGTAATCAGGAGCTACACAAGTTTGACCAGCATTAATGAATTTACCAAAAGCAATTCTTTCAGCAGCTACTTTAATATTGGCAGTCTTATCAACTATAGCTGGGCTTTTTCCACCTAATTCAAGTGCTACAGGAATCAACTGTTTACTAGCTTGCTCGTATACACTTTGACCAATTTTTGTTGAACCTGTAAAGAACACAAAATCAAATGGAAAAGTTAACAATTCTTCTGTAACCGTTTTGTCACCAGTAACACAAGAAACGAAAGAAGGATCAAATGATTCTTCAATTATTTTTCGAACGATTGCACTGACATTAGGTGTTAATTCTGAAGGTTTTACGACAGCACAATTACCGGCTGCTATAGCCCCAATTAAAGGTTCAATGACAAGTTGGAAAGGGTAATTAAATGGACCAATAATTAGAACTGTACCATATGGTTCATATACTGTATAACTTTTACTAGGGAAAAGAAAAACAGGTGTATTAGCATTGTTTTTACTGGCTAAACCCTTGACTTCTTTTAACATGAAAGAGATACTTTTATAAATATAACCGATTTCTGTTGCATAAGATTCAACTGCATTTTTGCCTAAATCGTGTTGCAAAGCTTCTATTAATTGACTCTCATTTGATTTAATAGATTTTTTTAGTAATCTTAATTGTTTTTTTCTAAATTTAATATCTTTGGTAATATCGCTATCGAAGAACGATTGGATATTTTCAAATTGATTTGCTATAGACAAGATTGATAACCCCTTTATACTTCTGTTGTTTATATTTTAACAATAGTTATAATTAAAAGCGAAGTCTTTATTTATTAAAGACCATTTTATTAAGAATATATTATGAAAAGGTGAAACTATATGAAATTTGGATTTATAGGTACGAACTGGATTAGTGACAAATTCATTGAAAATGGTAGTCAAGTAGAAGGTTTTGAGCCATATGCTGTATTTTCACGTACAGATGAAAGAGCAAACTATTATAAAGAAAAGCACCAACTAATTGAAACATTTACAAATCTAGAACAATTTTGTGAATCACCAAACTTTGAAGCGGTATATATTGCTTCGCCTAATGCATTTCATTTTGAGCAGGCAGCATTAGCCATAAAAAATAAAAAGCATGTCATAATCGAAAAACCAGCAACTATAATCCAAGCACAATTTGAGACCCTTTCAAAACTTGCTAGTGAATATAATGTTACTGTTATGGAAGCAATGAAGTCAACATTATTATCTCCATTTGTAGAATTTACAAATGCAAAAATTGATATTGGTGAAATACGATATGCAGATTTTCATTATCATCAATATTCATCAAGATATGATAAATATAAGAATGGTATTGTTGAAAATGCATTTAAACCAGAACTTGGTAATGGTGCATTAATGGATCTTGGAGTTTATACTGTAGCGCCAATTATACATTTGTTTGGTATGCCTGAAAATATTCGAGCAAATGGATTTAAACTTGATACCGGAGCAGACGGACAAGGAAATGCAATACTCGATTTTAATACATTCCAAGCAACAATTAGTTATTCTAAAATATGCGATAGAGTTAGCCCTTCAGAAATTATTGGAGAAAATGGTTATGTGATGATAGATAAAATTAGTGCCCCGTCTAATATAAAAGTGTTTAATAGAGATGGAGAGCTGTTGAACGAGTTTACAGGGGACGAAACATATACAATGAAAGAAGAAATTATAGAATTTATGAAATGTGTCAAAGAAAATAAAATAGAATCAACTATTAACACACATGAAAGAACATTAAACACTATAAAAGTATTAGATGAAATAAGAAAGCAAATAGGGGTAGAATTTAATGTCTAAAAAAGTTTTTGCGATTGTAAGTATTCTATGTATAGTTATATTATTAATGGTTACATTAGTTCCATTTAAACAAGAACCATCTTCAACAACAAGAGTTGTCGTTGATCATTTTAATCATAAATATGCTTTTCCAAGCTGTTATGATTATGAAGAAGCATCAAATTACATAGATGAAGTTACTTTAAAAGACGCACAAGACTTAAAATATCCACCTATAAATAAATGTACAACAGAGAAAGCTAAGCCACAGTACAAATCATTGTTAAAGAGAGTGCTGGAAAGTACCGAAATATAATATTCTGGAATTAATACTTCAATATATAGTGAAAATGTTTTGAGAGTTATGCTTTAAATTTTTATAAATTCATATAAGTAACTTGTAGAGCTACCATCAGAGTACCAGCAAAGTCTTAGAACTTTGTTGGTATTTTTTATGCGCATGCTTTCCGTGGGCATGTTCTCAGCCTGTAGTCTTCGAATCATGCTTTTCCCCAGGAGTCAGCGCTAAAAAATTCCAAATATCAACAAACTGAACCTATAAATTTAAGCTCAATTTGTTTACAGTCCATAGTATTTCCTAAGCCACTATTTTTATCCTCATGCATTACCCGGCGCACTTTTAAGGAATATGTCCATATAATTGTGTAATAAAATAAGAGCCATATATAGCTCACTTTAGTACAATGTAATCGACTAAGAAA
>NZ_MWJM01000024.1:0-18238 GCF_002018435.1 Mammaliicoccus fleurettii
TTTCTTAGTCGATTACATTGTACTAAAGTGAGCTATATATGGCTCTTATTTTATTACACAATTATATGGACATATTCGTAAGAGGTGCTGTAAGGGACATAATTCTGAGAAATGTCCGTAACGGAGCAACCTATGCACCACAATTCGGAATTCTGCCACTAAAGCCAAACTTTAGACTCATACAAAAAAGTGCGGTTCGCGTCACATGTGAACCGCACTGCTTTATTTAGAAGAATCTTCTTATGATTGTTTTAAGAGGTGGCATTTTTTCGAGTCTGTTTTCTTCCATTGCTGTTCTTATTTCAAATTTTGCATATCCTTTAGCTTCATCCCATATGATTTTACCTGGGAGTGGAGCAGCGTCTGGATCTACTTTTACATTTATAACAACTGGTTTATTTGCATGTTTAGCTTTCTCTAATGTTGGTGCTAAATCTTCTACAGTTGCCACGTTATAACCAATACCACCACAGCTGTCTGCGAATTTAGCGAAATCAATATCACCTAAATCGATTGCATATTCTAGTTCACCGGCTGATTGTTGTTCATATTTTATGAATGATAATTCTTGGTTATTAAGTACAACTACAATAATTGGTAGTTTATAGTTAACAGCTGTAACGAAGTCTTGCATGACCATTGCGAAACCACCATCACCAGCTATAGCAATTGCTTGTTTATCTGGGTATGCTATTTTACTTGCGATAACACCTGGTAAGGCACATCCCATTGTTCCAAGCCAAGATGATGTAATGAATTGATGATTATGACCTAATTGTAAATATCTTGTACTCCATACTGTAGAAGTTCCGACATCAACAGAAAATACAGTGTCATCATTAGAGATTTTTTCAATCTCTGACATTAATAGTTCTGGTCTTATTGGTAAACTCTTATTATTACGATCTTCATCTAACCATTTATTCCAACTCTTCATATTTTGCTGACAGGCTTTAAGGAATTTACGGTCATCAACTTTATTACTTGCTAAAGTTAATGCTGCTAAGACATTTTTTGTATCTCCTATTAAGCCTACATCTACATTAAATCTGTTACCGATATTATTTTTGTTGATATCGATTTGAATACAAGGGATATCTTTGTCTGGTAAGTAATCTACATATGGATAATTAGTTCCGACTAGTATTAAGAGATCTGCATCTTTTGAAGCTTCAAAGGCTGGTTTAGTACCAATTTTACCTAAGTTCCCCATGAAGTTAGGGTGCTTATCAGGAATAATACCTTTTGCTGGTAATGTTATAAGTCCTGGTGCATCTATATGATCTATAAATTCTAACAGTTCATTTTTAGCGTTTTTTGCACCGGCACCAGTTAACACAACTGGTTTTTTACTATTGTTAATTAATTCTGCTGCTTTAGAGATATCTTCATCTTTAGCAAAAGTTACTGCATTTTCAAATCTATATTTTTCTCTTGGTACGTTATCTTCAATTTTTTCGCCTAAAATATCACTTGGAATAGTTAATACTGCTACACCTTTTTTAGCGTAAGCTGTCTTGATTGCTTCATCAACAATTTCGTGAACATTTTCAGCAGAGTCTAATTGTTTATTATAAACTGCTACATCTTCAAAAAGAGCTGTTAGATTAACTTCTTGGAAATATTTTGTGCCTAATAATTTAGAATCGGTTTGTCCAGCCAATACAAGCATAGGTACGTTGTCCATTTTTGCGTCATACATACCATTTAACATATGTATCGCTCCTGGACCTCCTATACTTAAAGCAACAGCTAATTTGCCAGTTAATTTGGCATAGCTACTTGCTGCTAATGTGGCAACCTCTTCGTGTCTAACGTCATAGAATTTAATGTTATCTTCTTCTGTTTTTAAGGCATCTACTACTTTATCTATAGAATCACCAGGAATGCCATAAACATGGTCAATCTGCCAATTTTTTAAAACTTGTACAAGTGCATTATTTGCTTTAATTTTTGCCATTTAAAATTCCTCCTCATGTTTAATGTATACCCGAATAGGCTAAAAGTTATACTTCAATATAAGACTCTGGACTGATTTTAATGATTTTAAGTAAAAAGAAGTGTTTAAAATACATATTACAAGCTATAATGATGTAAGAAATACTAATAAGGGAGAATAAAGATGGGTCTATTTAGCAAAAAAAAGAATGATATTCCACAACCTAATTCTCAAGAAGAAGTTCAATATAGACGATATCAACACTATTATCAAGAACCTGTACAACCGAGAAAAAGAAAAAGGGGATCAAAGCTGTTTCTCTTTATAGCAATATTAATTATACTTGTTATTGCATTCTATTTAGCAGTAATGTATATGTGGTCAAGAACTTCTGATGTAGATGAATTAGTTAAAATAGAAGATAAATCAGCATTTGTTCAAGTTGAAGATATGCCTGACTATACTAAAAATGCTTTTGTTGCCGTTGAAGATAAAAGATTTTACGATCATGAAGGTATAGATTTAAGAGGTGTGTCTAGAGCACTTGCAGTTAGTTTGAAAAATGGACAATTAACACAAGGTGGTAGTACCATCACCCAACAAGTCGTGAAAAATTATTTTTACTCTAATGAAACGCAATTAACAAGAAAAGTTAAAGAAATGTTTGTTGCGAAACGTGTAGAAGGTAAATATAGCAAAAATAATATTTTAAGTTATTACGTAAATAATATTTACTTTGGAGAAAATAATTATACTATTGAAGAGGCTGCAAATTATTACTTCGGTGCAACTGTAGATAAAAACAATCCGAACTTACCTCAAGTTTCAGTATTACAAAGTGCTATACTAGCAAGTGTTGTTAATGCACCATCTAACTTTGATATTAACAATATAAGTGATAGTTATATGACGAGAATAAAAACTACTCTAGAAAAAATGAAACAACAGAACTATATTACTGATTCTGAGTATACACAAGCTATAAATGAATTAAACCAATAATAAAACACACTGAGTTAAGTGATTAAACTTTTAAACTCAGTGTGTTTTATTGTATCCTATTAATATGTGTGGAGGGATGTAAAGTGCTTAAAATTACTAAAATAGAAGTACAGAAGAAAAATAAAGAACGTTTGAATTTATTTATTAATGATGAATTTGAAATGGGTATTGATCAAGCTACATACATCTACTTTAACTTAAGGAAAGATTTAGAAATAACTAAAAGTAAGTTGCAAGAAATAAAAGATTATGATCAATATAGACAGGCATTAAATCAAGCAATTATATATTTGTCACATAAAAAAAGAACGACACATGAAGTTGAAAAATACTTAGCAGAAAAAGAGTACTCCATAGAATTGATTTCTCAAGTTATAGATTATTGTAAATCAAATAAATACATAAACCACGAAGATTATATTGAAAGTCTAAAAAATACAATATTAAAGACAACTGATAAAGGTCCGGACCATTTCGAAAGAGTAGCAAAAGAAAAAGGACTTGAACCAGAATTGATTTTTACTTATAAAGAAAAATTCGAATTGGAAATGTCTGAAGATAGAATACCTAATATTGCTAAAAAAATAATGCAAAAAAAGAAACAGCCTCCAAATCGACTTAAACAAACAATCGTGCAAACTTTGCAACAAAGAGGCTATGCATTTTCACTAATTAATGAGCATTTAACTGATTTAAATATTGAACCCACATCTGATGATGTAGAAAATATTTTGATGAAAGATTTAGAAAAGGTATATAATAAATATCAAAAGAAATATAATGGATATGAACTCAAATCTCATGTCATTCAAGCTTTAGTGAGAAAAGGGTATACATTTGATATGATTAATGACAAATTAAGAGAAAGTGGTATTGTAGATGAATAACGAAAAGAAATTAGTAGAAATGAATGAATTTGAACTTAAAAATGTAATCGCTGAATATAGGGAAAAGATGAGAAAATCAGAAATGATGGGTATACTTAATGAATATGAAGTATATAAAAGAAAAGCGCTCATAGCAGAAAGTTACCTTGTAGATACTTCGAAAATTGAAATTGGAAAAGTATATGGTTTAGTAGGTGACACACCGAGTTACTTTAAAGTTGAACGTATTAAAGGCGTATTTGCTTGGGGATTTAGATTAAAAGGTTCAAAAATTGAAGAAGGCATTCCTGTAAGTCTTCTACAACTATAATGGTGGTGCAGAATGACACAGCAAATATTACTAAGAGTTGTAAACGCAACTAAATATTACTATGAAAATAAACAACAAAATAAATTTAAATCATTATTTAAATTAAAACATTTAGATAAAAATATTGTGTTAAAGAATGTAACTGTTCATTTATATAGAGGTGAAGTTCTAGGAATTATTGGTGATCATGAATCAGGTAAAGAAATGATTAGTAAACTGATGATTAAAGAAGTTGCACCTAACTTAGGAAAAGTAACAAATAAAGAACAAACATTTTTAGCAGACGTTACTCATAAAGCTAATGATCATCAAACACTTAATGAATTGGTAATTCGGACATTGAGCTTATCAGGAGTTAAATTAGAAGATATCTCAACAATTCAGAAGCAGATTTTAAGCTTTGCTAAGTTAACAGATAAAGGGATAAAGACTTGTAAAGAAATAAACGAAACAGAATATGCACAATTATTAGTTAGTATTGCCAAGTATATGAGACCTACAGTAGCTATTTTCACTAATATTATTCAATATTTAGATGAATCATTTCAAAAAAAATTCAATGAATTTTTGAATGAACAAAAAGAATACGATAGAGCAGCTGTATTAATAGATGATCATCTACATTCAATTGAAAAAATGAGTAATTATCTTATTTGGTTAACGTATGGTCAAGTAAGAAAAGAAGGTACCGTAAATGAAGTATTAGGTGCTTATCGTGATTATCAAATGAAATATAATCAAATTCAAGACAAAAATCAAAAAGAATTATATGATCTAAAATGGAAAATCGATAAACAAGAATTACCTGTAGCACGTGGTGAAGGTTATAAAAGGATGCGTAAATATCAATATGGTAGAATTCCGAAATCCATTGAAAAAACAATAGTATATGCTATTACATTTATAATTGGAGCAGTATTTGCAGCATTTTTTATGTTTATAGGAGTTGGAAGTTCACCGACAGATAAAGATGTAGCTACGAAGCAAGTTATTACAACGAATAGTGAACCTAAATACATAGATAAATCAGCATATGTACTTTCTTTAAAGCATGATACTTTACTAACACCTTCATCAAAAGGAAATAAAGTAAAAATTCCACAGTATAGCTTTTTAGATGTTACTGGTGAGAATCAATCAAACTACAGACTTGAAGTAGATAATAAAGCATATATATCTAAGAAAAACAATTTGTATTACTTTAATCCAGCAGGACTTTATGAGGATGTTGACTGGTCAGAATTAGAAGACTATGTTGATGGAAGTTATTTAAACTATATAGATTTTTATAATAGCTTTATGCATCAAGATCATAAGAAAGTTTCAGAAACGATAAATGCTGATAAATCAAATCGTTTCAATGAGCAGATGGAAGGCCAAAACGTGCATATGGTGTTCAATAGTGATAATGAATTAACTGGATTTACTTTTGATATTAAAGATAAGCAAAAGTTAATTAAAAAATTTAATATTTCAAGTGATACTTGGGTAGTAAAATCAAAAGACGGTTATATGATAGCAGATTTAGTAGAAAATAAATGGATATTTATTCAATTGTAGGAGGACTTTATGAACGAATTATTTGAACAGCATATTAAACATTTTCCACATATGATCAAATATTGCTTCTTTGAAGTTAAAAATCATTATAAATATTATTTGTCTGCTTTTGCTATTATGTTACTTCTATTATTAATTACTTATTTTAAACTGTTCGTTACTGATGCAATAGATGTGCAACAATCAACTTCTTATTTTAAATTAGTAGGACTTTTTGCTTATATGTGGATATTTTTATCGCTCTTTAATTCTGAAAAGACAGTTAGAAAACAAGGGGCATTGTACAAACGGTTGTCAGTACCATATTACGTAGGTGCCTCATCACAAGTGTTATTAACGATGCTTATGTTCTTAATAGTCGTGACTTTGACAGGTATTGTTTCAACAAGTACTACAAACATTATAGAAATCAATCATTTAGGTTTCTTTTATTATTTAGTTATGGCTTATATTTTACTAGTGCCAATTGCTTCTATTATTGGATTGCTTGGTAAGTATTTATATTCCGCTAGATTCGTCGTTTTCGGATTATTAATATTATTGCTGTTTATAGTGCCAATCTTGTATGTACCTAATAACATGTATGCAGTATGGGTAAATGTATTAAAATTGAATCCACTATTTTATATTATTAATGGTTTTCAACAATCAATGATTCTTGGAAATGATTCAGTCACGAACTTACCTTATCACATACTCTTTTACTTTGAAGTAGCATTTATCTACTTATTCTGGATAAATATTAATAGAGCATATAAAACAAGATACTTTGAATAGAATATTGATATTAGTAAATTAATTAAATTCAAAAACCCTCTCAATCCAATAAATGTCGGATTGAGAGGGTTTTTATGTCTATTATATTTCTAGCTTTTTCATTAATTTTTCTTCGGTAAATACCCATCCAATATAAGAAGTAGTGACTTTCATATCATCATCTAAATGCAATATTGCCACAAATGGATAGTGGCCATTTTTTAAATATCTTAAATCGATAAATCTAAGTTCAGTTGTTTTTTTATCAATTCTAGTAACTTCCCAGCGATAAATAGAACTAAAACTTAAAAATGATCTTAAATTTTTATCATATTTTGCATATGCCATTATATAATCATTAGGAAATGATTGTCTTTTAAATACATCATTAAAAGCAACATTTCGACCATAACTTCGTCCTACATAATCATGTGTTTCTGTTTGTATAGCTATACGCCACTCCATAAATTTAATTGTAGGCGCAACAAATATTTTTACAGGATTATGCTCTTGTTGTATTTGTTTTAGTGCTTGATTCTTAATGGCTTTTTGTAACATGAAACGGACTACATAATAAAAAGCTAACAATAAATATAATGTTCCAAAGGCTAATCCAGGATGAACACCAAGTGTCCAAAATAAAATGGCAATTAAGTGTGCAACGAAAATAATAGGATCAAATGTATTAATAATACTTAATTGGATCCACTTATTGGATATGGGTCTGAGTGCTTGTGTACCATATGAATTAAAAATATCTACAAAAACATGAAAGAATACAGCAAACTGTGTCCATAACCAAATATGCAATACATCTACATTTGGAAAAATAACAAAAATTAGAAATGTTAATATCAAGGGCCATAATAATGTAAAAGGAATTGAGTGTGTTATACCTCTATGGTTTTTAACATAAACAGCATTATTTTTAAATTTTAAAACTGTGTCAATATCAGGTATTTGTGAACCAACCATTATACCAGTCGCCACTGCGGCAAATGTAGGTGTAACATTAGGATCCAATGTTGCAATACCAGTTAAAGCAACACCCATGACAACGTGTGTACCAGTATCCATAAAAATCACCACTTTACTTTAATCTATATGATATATATTATATATCATAAGTACGGTAATCTGAAAGCAATTCACAAGAAAGTAGTGTCATAGATGATAGAAAAGAATGAATTCAAAGATGATTTGCTTAACTGGTTTCATGAAAATAAGAGACAAATGCCTTGGAGAGAAACCAATAATCCTTATTACATTTGGTTAAGTGAAGTTATGTTACAACAAACACAAGTAAATACTGTAAGACCATATTACAATGCTTTTATAGATAGATTCCCAACAATTCAAGAATTGAGTAATGCTAAAGAAGAAGATGTTTTGAAATATTGGGAAGGACTTGGCTATTATTCAAGGGTTAGAAATTTTCATGAAGCAGTTAAAGAAGTCCAAAATGAATATAATGGAATTGTTCCTGATAATCCAGATGAATTTAAAAAATTAAAAGGAGTCGGACCATATACAAATGCAGCAGTTATGAGTATTGTTTACAATCACCCTATACCAGCTGTTGATGGAAATGTATTACGTGTATGGAGTAGGTTAACTTGCAATCAACAAGATATAGCGTTACCTAAGACGAAAAAAGATTTTGAAGAAGAGTTGCAACCATTTGTAAAAACCGAATCCGGTGATTTTAATCAAGCAATGATGGAATTAGGTGCTACGATATGTACACCTAAGAAAACGCTATGCATAATGTGTCCAGTACAAAACCATTGTTTAGCATTTGCTAAAGGACAAGTATCTGAATTACCAGTTAAAAAGAAAAAAGTGAAGAAAAAAACTATTGAGTATTCAGTGCTCTATATAACGAATAATGACGGAGAAATTCTAGTACGTCAAAGAGATACAAAATTATTAAATGGTATGTGGGAATTTCCAATGTTCGATGCTGAAGATAGCATACATACAATTGAGGAAGAACTTGAAGCGGTTATAGATGTTCAACAAGAACCAATGTTTACAACTAAACATATATTTACACACATGACATGGAACATGAAAATATATAGAGCATATACTCAGAAAAATAACTTTGAGCATCCTTATAAATGGATAAAAAAAGATGATAAAGATAGTTTGTCATTCTCAACTTCCATGACTAAAATTTTTAATAAAGTAAATGAGTAAATTAATAATAAACATAATTTTAGCTTATTTATTTAAATATGATATAATAACTTGGTAAATATTTAAAAGGTGGTGTGGAACATGGTCAAAGAATCCATACCAAAAGAAGGCCAGGTAATTAAAGTACAAAGTTATAAACATGATGGTAATATACATCGTGTATGGTCTGAAACAACAATTCTTAAAGGTACGAGTCATGTTATTATCGGTGGGAATAATCGAACACTCGTAACAGAAAGTGATGGCAGAACTTGGGTAACAAGGGAGCCAGCGATTGTTTATTTCCATGCAGAATATTGGTTTAATGTCATTTGTATGTTCCGTGATGATGGTGTTTATTATTATTGTAATTTATCTTCACCTTTTGTTTGTGATGAAGAAGCTATTAAATATATCGATTATGATTTAGACATCAAAGTTTATCCAAGTGGAAAGTATCATTTATTAGACGAAGATGAATATCGTCAGCATATGAAGCAAATGAATTATCCTAAAGACATTGATGTTATTCTGAGAAGAAATGTTGATATTCTTCAACAATGGATTGAACGTAAAAAGGGACCGTTTGCGCCAGATTTTATTAAAGTTTGGCAAGAAAGATTTCATTCAATTGATAGAAGGAATTCATGAGAATGAAAACGAAACAGCCTAGCAATAGCTAGGCTGTTTCGTTTGGACTATGATTGGGGGAACAGAAATGATCAAAAGGTATTTACAATTCGTTAAACCATATAAATGGCATATTGTAGGTACGATTATCATTGGGATTTTAAAATTTGGAATTCCGTTGTTGCTTCCATTATTAATAAAATATGTAATTGATGACGTTATAAATAATGGAGCATTATCAGTTGGTCAAAAAACAGAAAAATTGGCCTATGCGATGTTAATTATGGGATTTATCTTTGTGGTTTTAAGACCACCAATAGAATATTTCAGACAATATTTAGCGCAATGGACATCAAATAAAATCCTCTATGATATTCGAAAAAAATTATATACACATTTACAAGCACTCAGCTCGAGATTCTATTCTAATAATAAAGCAGGAGAAATAATATCTCGTGTAATCAATGACGTTGAACAAACAAAAGACTTTATTCTTACTGGTTTGATGAATGTCTGGTTAGACTTAGTTACTATCGTAATTGCTTTAAGTATTATGTTTGTGCTAGATGTCAAACTTACTTTTACAGCAATTGCAATATTCCCGTTATTTATTTTTAGCATTTATTATTTCTTCGGCAGATTACGTAGTCTTACGAGAAGAAGATCTCAAAGTTTAGCAGAACTTCAAGGATTTTTACATGAACGTGTTTCTGGCATGTCTGTTATTAAAAGTTTTGCTATAGAAAAAAATGAAGAAGAAAGATTCGACAAAAGAAACCAAAACTTCTTAACAAAAGCAACTGACCATACTAAATGGAATGCTAAATCTTTCGCTGTTATTAATACTGTTACAGATATTGGACCATTACTCGTTGTAGGTGTAGGTGGGCTACTAGTTATTCAAGGTAATTTAACAGTAGGTACATTAGCTGCATTTGTTGCATACTTAGAACAATTATATGGACCATTAAGAAGATTAGTTGCGTCATCAACAACCTTAACGCAAAGTATCGCTTCTATGGATAGAGTATTTCATTTGTTTGATGAAAAGTATGATGTAAAAAATGAAGATGATGCACAAAATATTAACATTAAAGAAGGACATATTTCTTTTGAAAATGTTTCATTCAAATACAATGAATATGAAGACGAGGTACTTACTGACATTAACCTTGATATTCAAAAAGGTGAGACAGTTGCCTTTGTAGGTATGAGTGGTGGAGGTAAATCCACCTTGATCAGTTTATTACCTAGATTTTATGATGTGACTAAAGGAAGTATCAGCATTGATAATCATAATGTAAAAGATTTCACGACTGAAAGCCTTAGAAATCAAGTAGGTATGGTTGAACAAGATAATATTCTTTTCTCTGATTCAATAAAAGAGAATATTTTATTAGGTAAACCAGATGCTACTGACGAAGAAGTCATCGCAGCTAGTAAAAAAGCTAATGCACATGATTTTATTGTATCTTTACCTAATGGTTACGATACCGAAGTTGGTGAACGAGGCGTAAAACTATCAGGTGGACAAAAACAACGTGTTTCAATCGCTAGAATCTTCCTTAATAATCCTCCAGTTCTAGTACTTGATGAAGCTACAAGTGCGCTAGATTTAGAGAGTGAAAAAATCATTCAAGATGCTTTAGAAATATTGAGTTCAGAAAGAACAACACTAATTGTTGCACATAGATTATCAACTATTACCCACGCTGACAAAATTGTAGTGATTCAAAATGGTCAAATTGATGAAGTTGGATCACATAAAGAATTAATGCAAGCTAAAGGTAGTTATTATAACTTATACAATATTCAATCCTTCGGGTAAAATTACAATCCTTCTTACTCTATGCTATTATTAATTTAATAGAGATAGAATAAGGGGGATTTTTTATGACATTTTTAAGCATATTGCAACTGATTGTGAATGTTTTATTTTTTGTAATCATTATAGGTGGATTGATTACATGCATAACGATTTACATTATAGATAAAAGGCAAAAAAATCACAGTGTATTAAGAAATTATCCTTTATTAGGAAGAGTTAGATACTTTTTAGAAATGATAGGACCTGAATTACGTCAATATCTTATATTAAATGATAACGACGGCAAACCATTTTCTAGAAAACAATATTTAAATATCGTTATGCCCGGAAAATATAAAAGCAGAATCGAAAGTTTTGGTTCATTAAGAAAATTTGAAGAACCTGGGTTTTATTTGCAAAATGCTATGTTTCCTGTAGATTATGACGAATTAGAAATTAACCAAGAAGAGTTAATGACTACATATGTTTATAATATTTCGAATGAAGGTCTTTTTGAGCGAAAAGAAAAACAAATACAACAAGAAGTAGAACCTTATAAATTAACACATAATAATGAAATAATAATTGGGGAGAACTTGAAATATCCCTTTAAAGTTAAAAGGTTAGTAGGACAGTCCGGTATGAGTTATGGTGCATTAGGTAAAAATGCAATAACAGCACTATCAAAAGGTCTAGGAAGAAGTGGTTCTTGGATGAATACTGGAGAAGGTGGTTTAAGCAAACATCATTTAGCAGGAGATTGCGATATCATCTTTCAAATTGGACCAGGTCTATTTGGTGTTAGAGATAAAGAAGGTAACTTTGATGAAGAAGAATTTATTGAAAAAGCCAATATTGATCAAGTTAAAGCATTTGAATTAAAATTAGCCCAAGGTGCTAAAACAAGAGGGGGACATATTGAAGGAGCAAAAGTTACAGAAGAAATTGCGGAAATTAGAAACGTAACGCCGTTTGAGACAGTGAACTCACCTAATAGGTTTGAATTTTTGCATAACAACAAAGAGTTATTAGAATTTGTAGATAAATTAAGAACATTATCTAATAAACCTGTTGGAATTAAAATTGTTGTAGGTAATATAAATGATTTAAAAGTACTGATTCACGAAATGGTTTCTACAAACATTATTCCAGATTTTATAACGGTAGATGGTGGAGAAGGTGGAACTGGAGCAACTTATCAAGAATTGGTTGATACTGTAGGATTACCACTCTTTACTGCATTGCCAATATTAGATGTAGAATTAAAAAGACAAAAGATAAGAGATAAAGTAAAAGTATTTGCTTCAGGAAAATTAATCACGCCTGACCAAATAGCGATAGCATTAGGTTTAGGTGCTGACCTAGTAAATGTAGCAAGAAGTTTAATGATTAATGTAGGATGTATAATGGCACAACAATGTCATACTAATAATTGTCCAGTTGGCGTAGCTACAACAGACCCTAAAAAAGAAACAGCATTAGTCGTTTCAGAAAAAGAATATAGAGTTTCAAATTATATTGTTAGTTTACATGAAGGGCTGTTTAATTTAGCAGCTGCAGTAGGAGTGAAAAGTCCAACCCAACTCAATGAAAAACATTTATTATATAGAAGTTATAATGGAGATTTGATGAATATCATACAGTACAAGAAATATCTATATAAACAAGACTTAGTATAAATAGAACTCGAAAGAAGTGTTCATCTATAAACTAAAAACAACCCACCATTGATTTGGCGGGTTGTTTTTATAGGTCGAAATCTTCATCTTCAATTTTTATTTCACTATCATCAGGGTGATATTTAAAGTAACTAGATGATAGTTTTTCTAAATGTAATATAGTAGCTTTATAATCTAGCATTGCTGATAGGACTTGCATAACATTCTCAATATAATAGTCTTCTTGATTTGGATTATCTGTAATATCTTTTATAAAGATTTTGATTAAATCTTCTTTATAAGGTTCAACTAAATAATCAGGAACTTGGTCAACTTCATGTTTAGCATTTTGGGATATTCTAACCAATATCTGCTCATGTTGTGCCATCAGTTCATCAAGTTCAAATTTTATTTGGACTTTTATATCATCATTTAAATTATGGATATCATTTTCATAGCGATTCATTTTTCTTAAAACTTCATATGCTCTTCGTGTTGCTGCAATTATTTCTTTGAAAAGGATCTTTTTACGCATTTGAGCAAAAGATTGCTTTTTAGTGTAGGCTCTTTCTTCTTTATAATAAAGATAGAATTGTTCAAGCTTTACTATTCGAGTTCTAATATTCTCTAAGTCTTGTTTTACATAATGAAATTCAGTTGTTCCATTCAAGACTAATCTAAACCATTTGAATATATCTGTTGATATGTTCAATGAATTATAATACATTTTCGTTTCAAATTTAGGTGGTAGAAATGTGAAGTTAACTATAAATGCACTAAGTACACCAATCATTACTAATACAAATCGGTAAAATGCTGATATATAGAAATCTCCTTCATGATGCCCAAGTATAATTAGAGCTGTAACAACTGCTAAGTTTGAAACGTGTTGTAGGTTAAACTTGTATAATATTGAAATAATGATAATTGCTGTTAAACCAATAAATACAACATGGTTACCGAATATAGAAAATATTGTAACAGCAGTTATTGCACCAATAACATTACCTTGAAATTGCTCTACTATCGTTTTAAATGAGCGATAGACGCTTGGCTGCATTGCAACCATTGCAGCTACACCAGCTATTGAAGTTATCATTGCTGGCCCTGGCAGTAAATTTGCTAGAAATATTGCTAGGACAATCGCGATACCAGTTTTAAAAATTCTTGCCCCAAATTTCATAGAACCATTCCTTTTAGTTATTAAAACAGAGTTGTAACAAATATCACAAGCCTAGTATATATTGTTTATACATCGTTTTTAATAACTTTTCAAGTTTATAGTTGAGAAAATGCATGATCAACAGCAATTAATGTCTGTTTTATGTCTGATTCAGTGTGTTCAGTAGTTAAAAACCATGCTTCATATTTAGAAGGAGCCAAATTAATACCTTGGTATAACATTGCTTTAAAGAATTTGGCGAATTTTTCACCGTCAGTATTTTCAGCTTGTACATAGTTTTCTATTTTTTCATCTGTAAAGTAAAGCGTTAGCGCACCTTTAACTCGATTAACTGTAGCTTGAACGTTATGCTTTTGAATTAATTCTAGCAATCCTTCTTCAAGCTGTTGACCTAATTGGTCTAATTTTTCATATACACCCGGTTGTTCTAAGATTTCTAACAATGCGATACCAGCTCTCATAGATAATGGGTTTCCAGCCATTGTACCTGCTTGATATGCAGGACCCAGTGGAGCGACATGTTCCATTATTTCTTGTCTTCCGCCATAAGCACCAATTGGTAATCCACCACCGATGACTTTACCAAAAGCTGTTAAGTCTGGATAAACACCTAATAAATCTTGAGCAGCACCATAATGGAATCGGAATGCCGTGATAACTTCATCATAAATAACTAATCCACCATGTTCGTGAGTGATGTCATTTACAGCTTCTAAAAAGCCTTCTTTAGGTTCAACCATACCAAAATTACCTACAATTGGTTCAACTAATACACCAGCAACTTGATCTCCCCAATGATCCATAGCTTCTTTAAATGCATCAATGTCATTAAAAGGTACAGTTATAACTTCTTGTGCAACACTTTTAGGAACACCAGCTGAATCTGGAGTACCTAGTTGTGAAGGACCACTACCAGCAGCTACCAGTACGAGATCTGAGTGTCCGTGATAACAGCCAGCAAATTTAATGATTTTATCGCGATTTGTAAATGCACGCGCTACTCTTATAGTAGTCATGACTGCTTCGGTACCAGAATTTACAAATCTTATTTTTTCTAATGATGGAATTGCATTACGTAATTTTTTAGCAAACGTAATTTCATATTCTGTAGGCGTACCGAATAAAACACCATCTTCAGCAGCATTTTTAATCGCTTCAGTAATATGTGGATGTGCATGTCCAGCTATGATTGGACCATATGCTTGTAAATAGTCAATGTATTTATTATCGTCTACATCGTAGAAATATGCACCTTTACCTTTTTTCATAACAACAGGTGCGCCGCCTCCAACAGCTTTGTAAGAACGAGATGGTGAATTAACACCGCCTAAAATATATTCGTCTGAAAGTGTTTGTAAATATTCACTTTTTGTAAAATTCATGATATCAACCTCTTTTAATTTAATTATTTTCATTTATATCGTATCATAAAATGAAAGAACTATCGTTTATAAGGAGTGTATATAATGATACAAATAGGTGAGAAATTTCCAAAATTCGAATTAAAAAATCAAAATGGTGAAATTGTTAATAGCGAGGATTTAAAAGGAAGTAAAACTATTATTTATTTTTATCCTAGAGATAACACACCAACTTGTACTACAGAGGCTTGTGATTTCAGAGATAATTTAGAGAGCTTTAATGATTTGAACACTAAAGTTTATGGAATTAGTGGTGATAGTGAGAAGAAACATTCTAATTTCTCAGAAAAGCATAGCTTGAATTTTGATTTGTTAGTTGATGAAGATTACAAGTTATCTGAACAAGTAGGCGTTTATCAATTAAAAAAATCGTTTGGAAAAGAATCAATGGGGATTGTTAGAACAACATTTGTTTTAGATGAAGAAGGAATAGTGATACATACGATTGAGAAAGTAAAAGTCAAAACACAAATAGAAGAATTGAAAAACATAATAAAGGGATGATAATGATGAAAGTCGTTACTTTAATGAGACTAAGAGATCAAGAAGAAAGACTGAAAGAAACATTTCCTAATATAGAGTTTACATTTTATAAGCATCCTGATGTTGCTGATGAAAAAGTGTTAGAAAAAGCAGATGTATTAGTAAGTTATCATACCGAAGTAAATGAAACATTTTTAGATAAGTGCAAAAACATTAAATTGATCGCTTGGTTTGCTACAGGTGTAAATCAATTACCTCTAGAATATATACGAGAAAGAAACATAAAATTAACTAATGCAAGAGGTGTACATGCTATACAAATAGCAGAATTCATATTTGCATATATACTGAATGATATTAAAGTGCTTAAACAATCTTATGAATCTCAAAAGAGAAAAGAGTTTAATCATAAACTTAATCCTGAATCAATAAATGATAAAACGATATTATTTATTGGAACAGGTAAAATACCACAAAGAACTGCAGAAGTTGCAAAAGCATTTAATATGAAAGTAATTGGTATAAATACAACAGGACATGAAGCACCAGGTTTTGATGAAGTATATTCTATAGAAGAAAGACGTCAAGTTTATAAAAAAGCAGATTTCGTAGTGAATGTATTACCTGAAACAGAAGATACTATACATTTGTTGAAAACAGAAGACTTTAAACAAATGAAAGATAGTACGCATTTTATTAATGTAGGTAGAGGCTCTGTTGTATCAGAAGCGGTTTTAATAGAAGCATTAGAAAACAAAGAAATAAGATATGCCTCACTAGATGTGTTTGAAGAAGAACCTTTATCACCTACATCTCAACTATATGATTTGGATAATGTGTTTATAACTGCTCACATAACAGGAAATGATAAAAATAATATAAAAAGAAGCACGGATATATTAGTTAAAAATTTAAATCTAATAAATAATGAAGATGTAGAAGGTTTATTTAATGAAGTTAAATCAAAAGCTGGATACTGATTAATTGTTTGACAAAATGCTACTAAAAGGGATATATTATAAATAATAATCATTATAAATTAGAAGGTGGGTGTAAGGATGCAACAAAATGTTGAGAATGTTGAACACATGTTAGACGATGCTATAGGTACTTTAAGAAGTACAGGTGTTAGAATTACGCCACAGCGTCAAGCGATTCTTCAATATTTAATAGAAACAGATAGTCATCCTACTGCTGATGAAATTTATCAGTCACTTTCACCACAATTTCCAAATATGAGTGTTGCTACAGTTTATAATAACTTAAAGGTTTTTAAAGAGACTGGGCTTGTTAAAGAATTAACATATGGTGATGCATCAAGTCGCTTTGATTTTGAAACACATAATCATTATCATATCATTTGTGATCAATGTGGTAAGATATCTGATTTTCATTATCCGAGGTTAGATGAAGTTGAGCAATTAGCTCAACATGTTACTAGTTTTTCAGTTACTCACCACAGAATGGAAATATATGGTGTTTGTCCAGAATGTCAAAGTAAGAATAAATAAAGAAAAAGCTAAAGGTATTTAACCTTTAGCTTTTTTTCTTTTCTTCATTAGTATCTTCTATTTCTTGTTCCTCTAACTTCTTAGATTTACGTTTGTTATTATAATCTTGATTAAATGCTTTACCTTCCAAGTTCTTATCCAAAGTAAGTGGTTGATTACAGTTTGCACAAATATCTGCACGACCTAACATTTTTGTATAATGATCACAGTTTGGACATTGAACCTGTATTGTTCGCGAACTAAGCATACCAATCCAGAAATAAACGACAAATGATAAACCAAGAGCCAGCATTCCTAGTACTAAGAAAATACTAAATACAATTTGGCTTTTGAAATAGTAAAAGAAGAATACACCTACATACATTACAATCATACCTAAAAAGATTAATCCTAATGCAAAAGATCTTATTCTGTTAATTTTACTAGTAGGTTTCTTTCGAAATAGCTTCAATTCTATTCCCTCCATACTAATTAATACTGATAAAGTATAGCATAATTTCTATTAAAATATATAGTACCTTATAAAGCGAAATAATACACAATTTTGTTTATATAAACCGTTGACGTGTTCAATATATCTTGATATTATATAAAAGTCGTCAAAACAGACAGACGAAACAAAATTAATACATTGTTAAAAAGGTTAATAAAGTGTAAATTTAACGCTTGAAATTAACTAAATAACAATGTAATATAAATTATGCAAGTTGATTGATTCGAAAAAGACATCTTGATAAGATTGGTTGATTCGAAAAAAACAAAATATTATTTTTTAAAAATAATACTTGCATTGATATTTAATAACTGGTATAATTGTTTCTTGTAGCGGTTAAAATGAACATTGAAAACTGAATGACAATATGTCAACGTTAATTCCAATAATTGAGTACTTATAGTACTTCAAAGAGTG
>NZ_MWJM01000025.1:0-16395 GCF_002018435.1 Mammaliicoccus fleurettii
AGATGTGTATAAGAGACAGACCAAGCCCCACAACCAAGCCCCGCAACCAAGCCCCGCAACCAACTCCACCCTCATTTTCCACACAAAAACCTAGCTAGGACAATTAATTTGTCCTAGCTAGGTTATATAATTCTAAATAATCAATTTTATTCAGAGCCTTCATCAAAGCTACGTGATGCTAGTTCTTTTTCATATATAAATAGTGCGTTGTTGTCTTCTTGAATTCTTTCTAAGTAATCAATATGCGTTTCAAACATTGATTCTTCTTCAACTTGTTCATCTAAGAACCAATTTAAGAATGAAATTGTAGCAAAGTCTTTTTCATCTTTAGCAATTTCAGATAAATTATAGAAACGACGTGTTACATCTTGTTCTTGTGCTAAACCATCTTTAAATGTTTCTAATAAAGAATTGAACTCTGTTTTTGGAGCATCTAATGATGTGAAGATAGCTTTTTCACCACGATCATTAATATAGTTATATATTTTCATGCCATGGAAACGTTCTTCTTTAGCTTGTTGAATATAGAAGTTTGCAAATCCATCGTAACTCTTGTCTGCACAATAAGCTGCCATTGCCATATATGCATGTGCTGCGTAAAATTCATGATTTAATTGATTGTTTAAAGCATCTAGAATATTTTTTGATAACATAAAATATCTTCCCTTCTATAATGAAAATCTATTACATCTTTATTATACAATAACAACAATTGGAAACCAACGAATTAACATAGTGAAACTCTTTTTTTAAAGCTTTTGAACGTGGTATAATAATGTGACAGAATAAGGAGGTAACGTATGAAGAAGTATGTTGCGAAAAATGTAGCGAAACTTGCGCGTTATGCAAGTAGAAAAGTAGGTAAACAGGGTACGGATCTTCCGGGACAATTAGCACGTAAAATAGACCCACTTATTTTAAGAAAGTTAGCTAATGATGTAGATGAAATCGTGATGATCAGTGGTACGAACGGAAAGACTACAACTTCTAACTTAATCGGTTATACATTAAAGAAGAATAATATCGATATTATACATAATACTGAAGGTGCCAATATGGCCGCGGGTATTACTTCAAGTTTTATTGTGCAATCTAATAAAAATACTAAAATTGCAATAATTGAAATAGATGAAGGTTCAATTCCAAGAGTGTTAAAAGAAATGACACCTACAATGATGGTTGTAACAAACTTCTTTAGAGATCAAATGGATAGATTTGGTGAGATTGATACGATGGTTGATAATATTGCTAATTCTATTAAAGATAAAGGTATTAAATTATTACTAAATGCAGATGATCCTTTTGTTAGTAGATTGAAAATAGCTAGTGATGATATTGTTTATTATGGCATGCAAAAGGGCATTCATGACTTTGAGCAAAGTACGATGGTTGAAAGTAAATATTGCCCGAATTGTGGACGCTTATTAAATTATAGTCATGTCCATTACAATCAAATAGGTCATTATACATGTGAATGTGGATTTAACAGAGCAACGCCTCAGTATGAAGTAACTTCGTTTAAACAAGAACCTTTTATACATGTTGGTCTAAATGATGCACATTTTGATATGAAAATAGCAGGTGATTTCAATGTGTTTAACGTTATTGCTGCCTATACAGTATTAAGAGAATTAGGACTTAATGATCAATCTATCAAAACTGGGTTTGAATCTTATACATCAGATAATGGTCGTATGCAATATTATAGAAATAATAAAAAAGAAGCATTAATTAACTTAGCTAAAAATCCAGCAGGACTAAATGCTAGTCTATCTGTAGGTGAGCAAGTTGACGGTGAAAAAGTTTATTTAATTAGTTTAAATGATAACGGCGCTGATGGTAGAGATATTTCTTGGATTTATGACGCTGATTTTGAAAAATTATCTAGACAAAATATTAAAGCAATTATTTGCACAGGACAAAGAGCTGAAGAGTTAGCTTTAAGATTAAAATATGCAGAAGTCAATGCAGACGTTATAATTGAAAATTCAATAGAAAAAGCAACTGAACTTTCAATGACTTATTCGCAATTTACAGTTGCGATACCTAACTATACATCATTGGCACCAATGCATAGGACGTTAAATAAATCCTTTAAGGAGGAAGCATAATGTTACCTATAAAGATATTTCATTTTATGCCGGATAAATTAAATTTATATGGAGATATAGGCAATATTATTGCACTTAAACAACGTGCAAAATGGCGCGATATTGAAGTTCAAGTAGTAGATATAACAGATACTGAGAATTTGAACTTAGATGATTGTGATATCTTCTTTATTGGTGGAGGTAGCGATAGAGAGCAAAGTCTTGCTACAGAACAATTAAAGAAAATTAAAACACAACTTAAAAATGCTATAGAAGACGGTATGCCAACTTTAACGATTTGTGGAGGTTATCAATTTTTAGGTTCAGAATATGTAACACCAGATGGTACAAGATTAGAAGGATTAAATATTCTTGATATATACACAGAATCTAAGAAAGATCGTTTAATTGGAGATATTGTAATTGAATCAGAAACGTTTGGACAAATCGTAGGATTTGAAAACCATGGTGGAAGAACATATCACGAATATCCAACATTAGGTAGAGTAGTTGATGGATTTGGAAATAATGATAATGACAAACGTGAAGGCATTCACTATAAAAATCTATTAGGTACATATTTACATGGGCCGATTTTACCAAAGAACCATGAAATTACAGATTACTTATTAAAACAAGCATGTATTCGTAAAGGACTAGAGTTTAAACCTGAACAATTAGACAATACTGTTGAAGAAGCTGCTAAACAAGCTATCATTAAAAGGTTGTTGAAAGCTAAATAGCAGAAGTAGAACATAATATAAACAACCTCCCAATCGAGATGATTGGGAGGTTGTTTATATTTCTAATGATTAAGATTAGTAAACAAATTCATTAGAGTGTATTTTGAATATTATTTAGATATTTTAGAATATCTATCATTCAATATTTTATTGATCATCAATAGCTCATAAATGACATGACTTTTAATTTGATTTTCGTCAAATTCATCAAGACCTTTCACACTATTTTTAAGTGTTGATGCTGCTTTTTTCTGTTTCATAAATTCATTGGTTGATTCTAGGTGTTCATACGATTTTAAGAAATTCGAGAGTGCTATACGCTCTTTTTCTGTAAAAATAATATGAGTGTTCTCAGGTAAATAAATTAAATTTAATAAATGTGCATTAAGTAAACGATTTGTATGATATTTCATTTCAACTTTTCTTATGTGCGATTTTGATTCTTTCTTTGTTCGATGATAATCATATTCTTCTTTTTGATATTTAATGAGCTGTTCAATTTTAGTAGCTGACTGTTGCAACGTTGTCATATTTTTCATAGAAGTAGCAGATTCATATTCACCAAGTAAAAGTTCTTTAAGTCTGTTTATGTATATCTTTAATATTTTATTATCCATTTCACTATTAATACTTTCAATTTGATAAATATATTTAGGAGGTAAAATAATAAAATTAACGATACCTGCAGTAGCAAGCCCAATAGTGGTAGTTGCTAATCGAGAAACAAAGTTATAAACAAATGCTTCATGAATAACAGGTACCATAGCAACTGCAGTAATAGCAGCCACTAACATACCATCCATTAATTTAAGTTGATAGCATATTAAAATAGTTACAGTAGCTGCTAATGAATAACTTAAAGGCGATTCACCAAAGAAATATGTACTAATGACAGCAATGAATGCACCAAGTATAGAAGCGGGAAAACGTACATAAGCTTTTTTTAAAGAAGCTTTAGCTGTAGGTTCTATTGTTACGATAGAAGTAATTACAGCAAATATAGGGTTTAAACTTAAAGACATACAAATTAATGCAGTTAAAAATGTAGCCAATCCTGTTTTAATAATTCTTGCACCGATAATTCGAGATAACCAATTTTCCTTCATACACAAAACTCCGAAATCATTTTTTTATAGTATAACATGCATTTTCTGATATAATTAAAAACGACAAAAAAATTTTAAAAAGAAAGAACGGGATTTAAATGATAATTCAAAACAATGAAGAACTTGAAGGCCTAAAAGAAATAGGCAAAATATGTGCAATAATTCGTGATGAGTTGAAAGCAGCAACTAAACCCGGCATAACTACTAAAGAAATAGATAACATTGCAAAGGAAAGATTTGAAGAATTAGAAGCTGAATCAGCTCCTATTGCAGAATATGATTTTCCAGGGTATACATGTATAAGCGTAAACGAAGAGGTAGCACATGGTATTCCAGGTAAACGTGTAATACAAGAAGGTGATTTAGTTAACATCGATGTATCAGCACGTAAGAATGGTTACTATGCTGATACAGGCATCTCATTTGTTGTAGGTGAAGCGGATGATCCTAAGAAACAATTAGTTGTTGATGTAGCTGCAATGGCGTTTGAAGAAGCTATGAAAAAAGTTAAACCTGGTTCTAAGTTATCTCAAATTGGTAGAGCGGTTAATTCTACAGCACGTAAACATGGCTTAAAAGTCATCAAAAACTTAACTGGACATGGTGTAGGTTTATCTTTACATGACTCACCACAACACGTCATGAATTATTTTGACCCATTAGAAAAACAATTACTAAAAGAAGGAATGGTTCTTGCAGTAGAGCCTTTTATATCTTCTAATGCAACAATTGTAAGTGATGGAAAAAATGATTGGGCATTTGAAACGAAAGATAAAAGTTATGTAGCTCAAATTGAGCACACAATTGTCGTTACTAAAGATGGTCCATTATTATTAACTAAACTAGAAGATTAATATTAGAGGCTGGGACAATTAATTTGTCTCAGCCTCTAATTAATATATTGGCAGTAGATGACTGGGACGACGAAATCTTTTTTATGAAATTAGATTTCTGTCATAATCTCTTTTCTAAGACTAAGGACCGATTGTAATTTCGTCCCTAGGTCCATTTTGAAATATTGAATAACATTTTATAATAGAGTTTAATCTGACAGAAGTAGGTGATTCTATGTTTAATGTTGTTTCAAATCAATTAAAACAACTCATTCTTGTTTCTTATTATGAAAGTTTAGATACATGCGCTAAGCATTTAGATGTTAAAATAAAAGCTATGAAGCAATATATAAGTTATTTAGAACAGAAAAAATGTCAATTAAGTAAATTAATTGATAATTATACTTTAGAATTAGACAATAAGTATATGGATAAAATAGAAGACTTTAAAATTACTTGTGCTAAAAAACTTGAAGACTATGATTTACAATTTTTGCAAAAACAAATTAACATGTTAGAAAGTGAATTAGCTAAAATAGAAGAAGCAATTAAATGTACTTTAGACCAAATAGCTAATACGATTGCAGAACGTTCTATGCTTACACAAATGAATTCACTTCTCTAAGATTGGGGTGGTAAGTTGAAGAATAAATTTATATCAACAGAATTGTTAATTATACTCACTGTATTAATTCTGTTGTCGAACATTTACTATATTTTCTTTGAAAAAATAGGATTATTACTTGTCGTAGTAATGGGGATTATTTTTATTTATGTAGGTTATTTATATTTTCATAAATTACGAGGATTAATTATATTTTGGATTGGCGCTATATTATTAATTTATGCCTTACTTTCTAATCCATATATGCTTGCCATTTTATTTTTATCACTCATTTTTTTAGTAGTAAGATATATTATATATCGAAAAAAACCGCTAAAAGTGGAACATGTAGAAAATACATCCAATGAAAATATAAATGAATCATTTATAAAACAGAGATGGTTTTCACCACAAAAAACACCTCACTACATTTATAAATGGGAAGATATACAAATTCAACAAGCAATTGGAGATATAGAATTAGATTTATCATTAGCTGCTAATTTATCCGAGAATAATGTAATTGTTGTAAGACAATATATTGGTAAGACACAAATAATTGTACCTTATAATTATCATGTGAATGTCCATATAACAGCATTATTCAGCAGGTTGTATATGAATGATCAAGTTTATAGAGTAAGAAATGAGACTGTGCATTACGAAGAAAACAGTCATAAAAATACTTTTAAAGTTAATATTTTCTTCTCAACATTTATGGGTGATGTTGAGGTGATATTCCGATGAATAACTACACTAGAATAATTGGGTCAATGCTCATTCTTATATATACAATTGTCGGTATATTATTTTTCTTAGATCGTATATTTATTAATATCATATATTTTCAAGGTATATTTTACACACAAATTTTAGGTGTACCTGCATTTTTATTTATAAATATAGTTGTCATCCTGTTATGTATTATTATAGGTTCAGCTGTAGCTTATAAAATTAATCAGCAACATCATTGGATAAAAGAACAAATAGAAAGATCAATACAAGGTGAAATATTAGGCGTAAATAATCATGAAATAGATTTACACCAAGAAACATTGGAAATTTACCACACTTTGATACCACTTCATGAAGAGCTTTATACTTTGAGATTGAAGTCACAAAAAATTATAAATGAATCGTATCAAATGAAAGATTCAGTCGTAAAAAAAATTATAGAAGATGAAAGACAACGATTAGCAAGAGAGTTACATGATTCAGTGAGTCAGCAATTATTTGCTGCTAGTATGATGCTTTCTGCTATTAAATCTTCAAATCTTGATGAACCACTTTCCAAACAAGTTGATTTATTAGAAAAAATGATACAAGATTCTCAATTAGAGATGAGAGCCTTATTATTACACTTAAGACCATTAGGACTTAAAAATAAATCATTAGGTGAAGGAATAAAAGATTTAGTAATAGACTTAAAACAAAAAATCCCTATGAAAGTTGTCTATGACATAGAAGATATAGATATTGCAAAAGGTACAGAAGACCATCTTTTCAGAATTACACAAGAAGCAATTTCAAATACATTGCGTCATTCTAAAGGTTCAAAAGTCTCAATCGAGTTAATTGAAACGAGTGATTATGTTATATTACGTATACAAGATGACGGAATAGGATTTGATACGTCGAATAGAGATTCACAAAGTTATGGTCTAAATACAATGAACGAACGCGCATTAGAAATTGGAGCAACTCTAAATATTATTTCAATGCCTAAATCGGGAACACGTATTGAAGTTAAGGTACCAAATAATAAGGAGGAACAGTATGACAATTAAAGTATTATTCGTAGATGATCATGAGATGGTTCGTATAGGTATTTCCAGTTATTTATCTACTCAAGAAGATATATCAGTCATAGGGGAAGCTGCTTCTGGTAGAGAAGGCATTGAAAAAGCCGAACAACTCGAACCCGATGTTATTTTAATGGATTTAGTAATGGATGATATGAATGGTATTGAAGCTACAGAACATATAAAGAAAAACCAACCAAGAGTTAAAATTGTTATGCTAACTAGTTTCATTGAAGATAGTGAAGTGTACCAAGCTTTAGATGCAGGTGTAGATAGTTATATATTAAAGACAACTTCTGCAGATGACATTGCAAATGCAATACGTAAAACATACAACAAAGAATCAGTATTTGAACCAGAAGTTTTAGTGAAAATGCGTAATAGAATGAACCAAAAAGCAGAATTATTTGAAATGCTTACTGAGCGTGAAATGGAAATCTTGCTATTAATTGCAAAAGGGTATTCAAATCAAGAAATAGCAAGTGCATCTCATATTACAATTAAAACAGTAAAAACACATGTAAGTAATATACTTAGTAAGTTAGAAGTTCAAGATAGAACCCAAGCTGTTATTTATGCATTTCAACATAACTTAATATCATAGGAAACATAGGCTGGACAAATATACTATATATTTAAAAGAGCAGAAATTCATTGTTAAAATTGAATTTCTGCTCTTTTTCTTGTATAAGTTTTTACACTTCTTTTGACTTGTGTAAATATAGGCATCCTATAAGAAAAGAGGCTGAGACAAATTAAATTGTCTCAGCCTCTATGCATTATTTTGTGAATTCATATCCATTTTGAATGACTTCTAAATCACCATTGTGCGGATCAATTACGAATCCATGAATTGGAACGGATTGATCAAATAATGGATGGTTATAAACTTTTTGAATATTAGATTGTACGTTTTGTGTGACATCATCAAAGCCTCTTAAGAACTGTTGAATATCAATGCCAGAATGTTCTATCGTATTCAATGTATTATCGGTAACACCACGACTTTTCATAGTATCAATTACTGAATCAACATCTAAATTACCCATTCCACAATCTTTATGACCCATTATTATGATTTCTTCAGCACCAAGTGCATAAATCGCAACTAATAAACTACGCATTGTTGACCCATAGGGATGTGAAATTGTAGCTCCTGCATTTTTAACAACTTTCACATCACCATTTTTAAATCCTAATGCACGAGTAGATAGTTCTGTTAATCGAGTATCCATGCAAGTTAATAATACTGCTTTAGCGTTTGGTTTCTTTGTTGTAATAAAATTTTTGTATTCTTGGTTGGATACAAAAGTTTTGTTAAATTCTAATATATTATTCAATAGAGGCATTAGTCATTTCACCATTTTCTGTTAAGTTATTAAATGCTTGTTCTTCCGGTGACCCGTTCTTAAGCATTTTCTTTTGATGTAATACAGCATTAATTTCTGCACCTATAATTACGATTAATCCTGTTAGGAATAACCAAAGCATAAGTACAATAATACCACCGATACTACCGTATGTTTTTGAATAGTTCGCAAAGTTATTTACATATAATCCGAAAAGTGCACTTGAACCAAGCCACACAATTGTAGTGAAAGCTGCTCCAGGAATTACGGATAATACTTTAATTTTAATGTTAGGTGCTAACGCATAAAGTGTAACAAATACGATAAACGTAACTATTAGTGGTAGCACAACTTTTATTAAGCTAAAGACCCAACGTAGTTCAGATTCTAATCCTAAAGGTCCAAATAATAAATTACCTATTTGTTGACCGAAGATAGGTAATGCAATAGCAATACCAAAGACTACCACCATGATAACTGTGAAGAATACACTCATGATTTTTAGAACAACTGCATTTCTCCCATCTTCAACATCATATGCAACATTGAATGCGTTCATCAAGGCAGTCATACCATTTGAGGCTGACCATAATGCTGCAATTAAACCAAATGAGAATAGTCCGCCACTCGCATTACTCATGACGTCATCAATTATTCCAGTTATAAGTGAAGCTGTATCTCCTGGTGCATTATCTGAAATCATTTTTGTGATAGTGTCAGGATCAACTTGGAATATTGGAATTAACGTCAAAATAAAAATAAGAGTAGGGAATAATGCAAGTAAGAAATAATAAGATAGTTGTGCTGCTAATCCAGTAGCATTATCTTTACCTATTCTATAAATTAATGTAGATAATATATTTCCATCTTTAGTGAACTTTGCTGGTTTATTAATTTTAGATACGAAAAATATTTGGTTATCTTTCTTAGCTGTTTTCGATTCAAATCTCTGTGGTGGAATATAATTTTCTTTTTTTATAGATTTCTTTTGTTCATCTTTAAAGTTTTTAGCTTGTTCTAAAAACTTTGAACTTGATTTATCATTTCCCATGAGAATTCTCCTAATTTAATATAATGTTAAAAAAGACTAGGATATTTGAATAAGCCTAGTCTTTACTATAAATTATGAATGATTTGGACCTGAGATTTGTCTTTCGTTCTTTTTCTCAATGAATGTATCTTTTGCATCCATAATTGATTGTTCTAATTCTGGATTTTTACGACGAATTTCTTCTATAACATCTTTCCAATATAGAACTTCATCTTTAATTTGATTTACTTTAGAAGGTTCTTTAGAGCTTTTACCTTCTTTAACGTTTTGAACTTGGTTAGATAATGATTGGCGTGTATTCTTATCAGCTAATGCGATAATTGCGCCAATAGTACCACCTATTAAAATAGCAGGAACTAATTTGTTTTGCATAATGTTTTTCCCCTTTCATATATATAACTTTAAAATTAACATTGACCTACATATCATATCATAAATATTTATTGATTTAGAGAATATAGGCACTAATACATTAAAATTATCACTAATCCTATTCATTCCCATAATTTCAAAGATGTAAACACAATTGTAAATTATAATAAAGCATTAGACAATAACTTTTCAAAAGGCATAATATCTAAGTTTCTACCGATTTTAATTTTGAAATGTCCAGCTCGCGTCCATAAAGTGATTTCACCGCTTAAATCGAGCAATTTACCAGCGTTCTCAGTAGACCACATGAGTATGATGTTATAAGGTATAGAGTATGTTTCAATTTTTTTACCTGTAATACCTTGTATATCACGTATGATGATTCGTTTATTAGTAAATACAGCTGTGTCTCTAAATGTTTTGAATGCACTATATGCTTGTTCACCATCAACAAGATATTGACTTATATTATCAGGTACAGCAACTTGTTCGAATAGAGTCCATGAAAGGATATCTTGTACTGCCATAATAAATCACTCCTAATGTACCGATTTGTATATATTGTATAAAAGTTTCATATTAATTGTAAAGCGAATATACGAGTTTGGTAGTTTTAATTGTAAGTACTTTTTGCTAAACTTAAATTTGAAAGGATGATAAAAAGATGACTGAATCAATTGAACAAATGGTAGATGATATAAAAGGCAAGTTAAGGCTCGTTAATACAAGCGTATTAAATAAAGATACGATTCCTGAAGAAAAGAAAGATGAATTAAAGGAAATACATACTATGGTCATGTCTAGAAAAAACATTTCAGCTAGTGAAATGACTGCAATTACTCAAGCATTAGGAGACCTTAGAAAATAGTCAAAGGGTGGTAATACAAATGGGATTTGAAAAGCAATTGCAAAAATATGCAGAACTATTAGTAAAAGTCGGGTTGAATGTTCAGGAGAAAGAACCTGTATATATTCAAGCTTCAATCGATGCAAGTGAGTTTGTTCACTTAGTTGTTGAAGAAGCATATAAAGTAGGGGCATCAGACGTTAAAGTAAAATATAAAGACGATAGAATTTCACAATTGAAATATCAATATGAGTCAGAAGAATTTTTCGAAGACGTTAAACAATATGATATAGATGAAAGAATGGATTATTTAAATAGAAAAGCAGCATTTTTATCTATTATTTCATCAAGTCCTGATAGCTTAAAAGAAGCAGATCCTAAAAAGATAAGTAAAGCGATGGCTGCTAATGGAAAAGCCTTTAAAGATTATATGGTAGCAGTGCAAAGTGACCATATGAGTTGGTGTGTTGCATCATACCCATCAGTAGGTTGGGCGAAAATGATGTTCCCAGAATTAGATGATCAAGAAGCGGTGAATAAACTTCTAGAAACAATTTTAAAAACTGTTCGAGTTGATCAAGAAGATCCTGTTAAAGCATGGGAAGAACATGATCGATTATTACATGAAAAAGCAAATTACTTAAATCAAAAGAAATATAAATCACTACACTACAAATCTGAAGGTACTGATTTAACGATTGAATTACCAACTGGACAATATTGGTCTGGTGCAAGTTCAATAAATTCTAAAGGTAATAGCTTCGTTGCTAATATGCCTACAGAAGAAGTATTTACTGCCCCACATAAAAATGGTGTTAATGGGACTGTAAGCAATACCTTACCTTTAAGTTATTCTGGTAATATAATTGATGATTTTACATTAACTTTTAAAAATGGCGAAGTTGTAGATTACAAAGCTGGAGTAGGTGAAGAAATTTTAAAAAGTATTCTAGAGACTGATGAAGGTGCTAAAAGATTAGGTGAAGTAGCCCTTGTACCTGTAGATTCACCAATATCAAATATGAATACTTTATTCTATAATACGTTGTTTGATGAAAATGCATCTTGCCATATTGCGTTAGGTTCTGCATATGCGTTTTGTATTGAAGGCGGCAAAGAAATGTCAGCAAAAGAGTTAGCAGAGAATGGACTAAACGACTCTACAACACATGTTGACTTCATGATAGGAAGTAAATCGTTATCTATAGATGGCGTATTAGAAAATGGTGTGAAAGAGCCATTATTTAGAGATGGTAATTGGGCATTTTAATATATAGCCATTTAAGATTACATCATGTATAATATAGATAAATAAGGTCATTATAGTTAGTCATTCAAAGGAGGGGATATCATGAGTACACCAATGGAATGGAGTGTTATGATTGCATTTGTGTTCGCAATATTTACATTTGGCGGAGCATTAATGATGTATCTAGTTGTTACATTCGATAGTAAAGAATCTGTACGAATTGATACTGCTGAAGAAGCACTAGAAAAGAAAGTTTTTGATGATGAGGAACATTATCATTAAAATAAGTGTTGGTGAGGCTGGGACAAATTAATTGTCTCAGCCTCTAATTATTATTAGTAAATAAGTAAACAACAAGTGGGGTTATTAAATTGGAAGAAAAAAAAGCAATGAAAAAATCAAGAAGTGTTAAATCAATACAAATTTTTCCAGAAGATACAAATCATCATAATACAATGTTTGGTGGTAAATTAATGGCTGAAATTGATGAAATAGCTGCTATAGCTGCGATGAGACATAGTGGGAACTCAGTTGTTACAGCTTCTACAGATTCAGTTGATTTTTTACAACCAATTAGAACAGGTGAAGTACTTTCGTTAGTGTCATTCGTTACACACGCTGGAACATCTTCAATGGAAATATGTGTGAAAGTAATCAGTGAAGATAATATAAATCATAAAAAACATTTAGCAGCTTATAGCTTTTTAACATTTGTAGCTTTAGATAAAGAAGGTAAAAAAGCAAAAGTACCTGCTATTTATCCCGAATCAGAAGATGAGAAATGGTTTTATGAAAGCGCAAAAGAAAGAGTTAAACTACGTCATGAAAGAAGACATGAAAGTAAGAAAACGTTAGACTTTATGTCAACGAAGTTATATATCTAATATAGGACATAAAAAACGCTCAATCTGTTGAAATACTTTACAGATTGAGCGTTTTTTTATGAAGTGATTTACACTTTCAATAATGGTTATTGATTCATTCTTAATTCATTTGCTTTAAAGTCTACATCTTTATAATACATATCTTTTACAAGTAAGTTAGGACCAAGGCATCTTACTTTAGGGCAATGGCAATTTAAAGATTTTGCTAAAGATGAATTCATCCATGTTTGATAAACATCTTCTAACTTATCTTGCTTAATATTTGCGATTGAACCTGTTTCATCTCCGAAATCTGTAACGATTACGTCACCTGAAAAAACATTAACGTTTAGACGGCTTCTTCCATCTGGATCATTTCTTAAGCTAACATTTTTTGCATCTTTTAATCTAGATAATAAATTTTGATCTGATTCATTCATAAAGCAAGGATAGAAAGGTAACGTACCAAATAACATCCAAGTATCTTCATTTCTAAAATCAAGTATTTCATGAATCGTTTCTTTCATCTCATCTAAACTCATAATATTTAATTGACTAGCAAAGTCTGATGGATACATTGGATGAATTTCATGTCTACTACACTTCATATCATGGACAATCTCGTTATGAATTTTATGTAAATATGGTTTTGTACTTTTATTTAACATCGTCTCAGCAGATACAAACATACCTTGCTCTGACAAAGTAGCTGAGTTTTGAATCATTTGTTCATAAAGTTTATATCTTGCTTTTAAAGGTGGTTTTTTATCCATAACGTGGAATCCAACTTCACTGAATTCATCAATTGTTCCCCAATTATGAGAAATATGCATAACGTCTATATATTCAGCAATTTCTAAATAACGATCTAACGGTAAAGTTAAGTTAGAGTTCATTTGCGTATATATACCTCTTTTATGAGCATATTTCAAAAGTGGTACGACGGTTTCTCTAATTGATTTTTTACTAAACATTGGCTCTCCGCCAGTTATAGAAATTGTCTTTAAATGAGGTACTTCATCTAATCTTTTTAAAATAAGTTCCATTGGTAAAGTATCTGGATCTCGTAATTGTAAAGTATATCCAACAGCACAGTGAGCACATCTCATATTGCAAAGTGTTGTTGTAGTAAATTCTATATTGCTTAATTGCAATGAACCATGTTGATCTATATCATTGTAAGCTTCCCATGGATCATTTTGAATTGAGATAGGACTTTTTAAGTCGTATATCATGCTATATCCTTCTTTCTGAATTTTTTCCTATCTATGAGCGTACCACTTGTGAATAGATTTTCCAATACTGTTTTATGATTGTTTTTATACTTGTAATCATTCATAATAAAATTATTAAAAATAAAAGGAGTATTTAAATGAGTAAAAAAACATCACTCAATGAAATTAAACAAAGATTATCTGAATTTTTAGATGAGATGGAAGCAATGAACCCAGAAGATATGGAAGTGTCTGACGTTGATGAATGGATTGCTTTATTAGACGAACTAGAGAAAAAAGTACAATCTATGCATGATTAAATGCTAACTACTAATTACTTTTTTCAAAAAAAGGTATTTAAAATGATGAGTTGTATATAAAACATACGTTTAAAACTTTTCATAAGTGGTATACAAGTATTAGAATCATTATGAAAGGAAGAGATTGATATTATGAGTAAGAAAATAGCAGCAGTTGTAACTGACTTATTTGAAGATGTTGAATTAACGAGTCCACAAAAAGCATTAACAGACGCTGGACATGAAGTAGTCATTGTTGGTGAAGAAAAAGGAAAAGAAATCACTGGTAAAAAAGGCGAAAAAGTTAAAGTAGACTTAGGTATAGATGAAGTAAATGCTGCAGATTATGATGCAGTCTTAATTCCTGGCGGTTTCTCACCAGACTTATTACGTGGAGATGAACAAGGTCGTTTTGGTGAATTTGTTAAACATTTCGTACAAAATGAAAAACCATCATTCGCAATTTGCCACGGACCTCAATTATTAATAGATACTGATTTATTAGAAGGAAAAACTGTAACAAGTTTCTTATCAGTTCGTAAAGATCTACAAAATGCAGGTGCTAAAGTCGTTGACGAATCTGTAGTCGTTGACAAAGGCATCGTCACAAGTCGAACTCCAGATGACTTAGAAGACTTTAACCGCGAATCACTTGCATTGCTACAATAGATGCTTTTGATTGCCACTCACCTTTATGGTGGGTGGTTTTTTTGTATTTCATATTATATAATTTTTTTATAATATGAAAAGGAGTACGAATTATGGAGATAATTAAAGATGAAAAATATTTAAAATCAATAATAGGACGTGCTGAATTAAGCGACAATTTATTTAACAAAGTACAAAATAAATCTAGTGGAAATGATGGTGAAAGATATTTTAACGCTATTTTGAAATGTATGGAGCATATCGTTTATATAAATGATTTTCAATTTACATTAAATAACCAAGTACAAATTGATATGTTAGTTATTGATGATCGAGCAATATATTTATTCGAAATCAAAAATTATAAAGGCATTTATTACTTGGAAGATACCTTCTTTAAAAATAATTATGGTAATTCTATCATATCACCATTAATTCAAATCGAAAGAGCAAAGAATGAATTTCATAACCTGTGTAAATATCTCGAGATAGATAGACCCATTATATCTAAACTAGTATTTACAAACCCTTACTTCAACTTCAAAAATCCAACCCCTTATAAAGAAAGAATCATCTTACCCTCGGAATTAGGCATTATAAATCAACTTTTTTCAAATCAAAATCCAGAAGAAAATATAAAAATAAAACAAAAGCTATTAGCAGAAAGAAATAGTTTTGATAATCAATACTATAAAAGCATTACATTACCATTTAAAAACATAAAACCTGGAATTAAATGTCCAAAATGTAACCATATGTTTACAGTAAAGATAAAACATAAAAGACAAAAATGTACTTGTATGTATTGCGAATCAATAATGGATAAGAAATTTGTATACGAATATAACTTGAAAGAATTATGGTATTTAAAACAAGACAGTTTCACAATTTCAGAAGCAATTTGGTGGTTAGGAGGGGGAAATGACAAGACTATCAGAAGGTTATGTGATCAAATATTTTCCTACATTGGTAAGAGAAATAAAAATTACTTTCTTGATTAAAATAGCTGAAAATAAGGGACAAAATTCTGAGAAATGTCCGTAAGAGGTGCTGTAAGGGACAAAATTCTGAGAAATGTCCGTAAGAGGTGTTGTAAGGGACAAAATTCTGAGAAATGTCCGTAAGAGGTGTTGTAAGGGACAAAATTCTGAGAAATGTCCGTAAGTGGTGTTGTAAGGGACAAAATTCCGAGAAATGTCCGTAAGAGGTGCTGTAAGGGACAAAATTCTGAGAAATGTCCGTAAGAGGAGTCAAGTCCATAATTTTGTGTAATATCTTTAGATGTAATCAACCATTGGTTTTTCTAGGGTATTAACAAAATATAT
>NZ_MWJM01000026.1:0-12914 GCF_002018435.1 Mammaliicoccus fleurettii
GATGTAATGGTGGTGTCTTTTCATGTGCTTGTTCTAATTGATAGTTTGGTATTCTTGGGCTTAAGTGATGCACATGGTGGTAGCCGATATTACCAGTCATCCATTGTATAACTTTAGGCAATTTATAATAAGAGCTACCTTCTATAGCTGCTTTTACATAATCCCATTCAGATGACTCTTCAAAATAAGCATCTTCAAATGTATGTTGAATATAAAATAACCAAATTCCTAACATTCCAGCTATAAATAGCATTGGTAGGAATACTAGCATAAATGGAACGGCTCCAACTAAGAAGAACATACCAACATAGAATGTTAGTAATACGATATTATGAATCCAAGTATTACGTTTTTCTTTTGGTTTAGCATCTTTTGCGTTCATTCTATTAGAAATAAACAATAAGAATATAGGACCTAGTATAAACATTACAAACGGATGTCTATACATACGATATTTAAATTGAGTAAATTTCGAAGCATCATGATACTCTTCAATCGTCATAACCCAAATATCACCAATACCACGTTTTTCTAAATTACCACTACTCGTATGATGAATAATGTGTTCTCTACGCCATTTTTCATACGGGAAGAACGTCATAAGTCCAGTTATGTTACCTAATAAATCGTTATTCTTTTTCTTACTTAAAAATGATCCATGACAACAATCATGGAAGATAATGAATGTTCTAATTAAAAATCCCGAAGCCAAAACGCCACAAATCAACGACAATGACCAATGTAATTGATAACTTAAGAATCCTACTACTACAAGTGCTATTAACGGAATTAATGTATTTATTATTTGTATTGTACTTTTCTTTAGATTGTTATTTTCAAATGGCTTTACCATTTTTCGTAGCAACTTCTTCTTCTCTTTTTCGATAATTCTCCACGTCCTTTTATTCAATAAATATAGAAAAAAGAAACACCTGAACGAATCAAATACTTCCATCTCTAATACTTATGATATAGCATAACAAGACACTTTACAATTAATATCTATTTCAAAAAAGTTGAATTCAATCAAGAAATATTGTTTTATTTTAATAATAATTTATTACTTGGTCATAATACTTGATGTAAAGCCTGTTATTAAAGGATTTATGCTATAACTTTTTTATTGGTCGCGATGATTATATAAAAAAGGCTCAAAAAAAGACCGAAACAAATTAATTGTCTCAGCCTCTCACTTTTTCTATTTACCACATAATATCTTTTACTGTATCGTCGTTTAATGCTTTTACGATTTCTGCTACTAATTTTACTGCGTTTAAGTAGTCTTCTTTATGAAGAATCGATACGTTTGAGTGCATATAACGTAATGGTACGCCTATTGAGATTGTTGGTGTACCTTCGTTTGCAACGTGAATACTACCTGCGTCTGTTCCACCGCCTGTAATATTATCCCATTGTACGTCAATCCCTTTATCTTTTGCTACGTTTTTAACGAATTTTCTAAAGCCAACGTGACCAATATTCGTTCCATCCATTAATAATACAAGTGGACCTTCACCTAGTTTAGTTTCATGATCTTGACCTTTCATTCCAGGTGTATCATATGCAATTCCAACGTCTACTGCGATTGATAAGTCTGGTTTAATTTTATTTGCTGCTACTTTCGCACCACGTAAACCGACTTCTTCTTGTACTGTCGCACCTGATACTAAATTAATACCAAGTTCATCGTTTTTAAGTTTATTTAATACATCAACACTTAATGCACAACCAAAGCGATTATCAAATGCTTTTGCTGTTAAATAGTTGCTATCACCTAGCTCTTCAAACTCTGAATATGGCGTAACCATGTTACCTATTTCTACACCTAATTTTTCTACCGCTTCTTTACTACCAACACCTAAGTCAATAAACATTCCTTTCATATCTACCGGACTTTTACGTTCTTCTGGCGTTAATACATGTGGTGGTTTAGAGCCTATAATACCTCTTAATTCTTTACCGTCATCTGTAGTAACTGTAACTTTTTGAGAAAGCATTACTTGGTTCCACCAGCCACCGATCGGCGTAAATTTAATATAACCATCTTCATCGATACGTGTAACCATAAATCCAATTTCATCTAAATGTCCTGCGATTAAAATTGTTTTAGAACCATTTTTAGCATTCTTCTTCCCGAAAATGCCCCCTAAATTATCTTCTACAATTTCATCACTTACAGGTTCTAAGTATTCTCTCATCTTAGCTTTAACATTATACTCATATCCAGATATACCATTAATATCTGTGAGTGTTTTTAATAATTTTACTGAATCTGCCAATTTAAATCCCCCTTAAATGTAGTCAACACTTTTATAATATCACGCTCTTTATAAAATGTATCTTAGAAAGGATTGATTTAATTGATTTTTCAGTATTTTTATACATTATCATTCATCATTTAGACCTTTTCCGTCGAGAATATGATCAATATATTTTTCAACTCGACTCATACGAGTAGTTTCCCGCTTCGCTTGGCTAATATAGTAAATATATTGGCGTTGTCGTCCAGGCGTTAAATTATAGAATGCTTCTTTTAAATTTTTATTTTGATTTAATTGTTCTTGAAGTTCTACTGGCATTTCATATTGTTCTGTCTTTTTTAATTCAACTTTAGCTCCTGATTTTTCAAGTTCAATAGCTTCAACAACATAATCTTTAATCATCTCTCTTTGTTCTTTAATTTCTTCAACGTTAGTAAACCTTAATTGTCTAGCTGCTTGTACATTTTTTGTTTGTTGTATTAATAATTTATGAGGATCTTTTAATAATGTTCCTTTATGAAATAAAAGTGCACAATACTCTTTAAAGCCATGAATGAGCACCACATTCTTACCTTTTAATGTGTAACAAGGATGCATCCATTTATAATCTTCTTCTAGCTCACACTCACGAATAATTTCTCTTAGAAGTTCAAACTCTGCTTTCCATTTCTTCTCTCTTTGCATAAAAGCTTCAACTTTAGGATGTCTATCCATGTTCCCCACTCCTTTAATCTATAATTGTTTATTTAAGATTATAATACATTATGAAAATAAAAAAGAGGCAAGACCATTACGATGACCTACCTCTCACTCTTATTATTTATCTATTTTTAATAAATGATCCGTGTCATCGTGATAAATTTCATCATTCATTTCTTGCATTTTTTGTTCTACATTTGTAATTTCAATTGAGCATTCTTTTAATTTTTCTTGGTATTGCTCAGTTGAAACGTGTGTATTCTTATATCTTAGCTTATGTTCTAAACTCGCCCACATGTCCATACCTATCGTGCGAATTTGAATTTCAACAGGTATTACTTGCACACTTTCCGCTAAAAACACTGGAATAGATACAGCTATATGCAAACTTTTATAACCATTTAATTTAGGATTCTCGATATAGTCTTTTCTTTTTAATAGTTTGACATCAGCTTGTCTCAGTAATAATTTTTCAATAGTATATACATCTTCAAGATAATTACAAACTACTCTCATCCCCGCTATATCTTGAATATTTTTCTTTGCCGAATCAGCATTTAAAGGGAACCCTTTACGTCCTAACTTTTTAATTAAACTCGGAAACTCTTTAACACGCTTTTCCATATGATGAATCGGATTATGCTTATAAGCAACTTGAAATTCATCATCTAAAATTTTCAACTTAGTACCAATTTCTTCTAAAGCAGCAGCGTAATTATGTTGTAATTCAATAAAATTAAAAAGTTCTTCTAAAGCTTGTTCAGATGATTGTGCATATTCAATTTCCCCTAGATTACTAGTGAATTCCTTCTTTAATTCCGCTAAATTGATAGTTGGCTTTCTCTCTATATACATAGATATTCTCCCTTATATTTTTAAATAAAAATATATAACTCTTGAATTAATTATATCACTTAGAAGATTTCTATTAAAGAAAGATGGTATGGGAAAAACGGCTGAGTTAATCTACAACTTTGACCATCTCTTCGATTAACTGCCGAGTTAATCTACAACTTTGGCCATCTCTTCGATTAACTACCGAGTTAATCTACAACTTACGCCATCTCTTCGATTAACTGCCGAGTTAATCTACAACTTACGCCATCTCTTCGATTAACTACCCAATTAATCTACAACTTTCACCATCTCTTCGATTAACTAACGAGTTAATCTACAACTTACACCATCTCTTCGATTAACTAACGAATTAATCTACAACTTTGGCCATCTCTTCGATTAACTAACGAATTAATCTACAACTTTGGCCATCTCTTCGATTAACTAACGAATTAATCTACAACTTTGGCCATCTCTTCGATTAACTCCTATCTCACTCCTCATTTTTACTTTCAAAACAGAAAGCTGAGACAAATTAATTTGTCTCAGCTTTTTCAAATCATTTCAGTTCTGGCCAATAGCCTTTGTTTGCTTCTATTAGATCGTCTAATATATCTTTTGCTACGGATGCACTTGGTACTGTTCGAGATAATGTGAGTGCTTGCCATAATTTCTGATAAGATTGCTCTTCATAAGCTTCAACAGTCAATTTTTCTACGCCTACTTGTTGTTCCATTAAACTTTTTTGAAATCTTGGTATTTCTCCTACAGATAATGGTTCTGGCCCTTCACTACCAACTAAACATGGTATTTCAACCATAGCTGTTGGTTCAAAGTTTGATATAGCGCCTTTATTTTCAACAATCATTAACATTCTTTCTTTTGTGTTAAATGCAATTGCTCTGGCTAAGTCTACGATATAAGATGCATGTTCATCTATTGTTAGCTCTGTTCCTTCTGCAGTTCCTTTTTCAATAATATTTTTACATTCTCCAAATACAAACTTTTCTCTTCCTGCCATTACTTCATTCGCTCTTGTATAGTCTTTGTTTGAATGTTCTACTACATAATCTGGGAAGAAGTAATATTTCAAATATGTGTTCGGTAATGTATCTTTATCTAATGCTTGAACGTCCCGTGCTTTTTTAAATGTATCATTCCAGCTTGCTTCTTGTTCCATTTCACTGCCCGTATCAGTTGAGTATCCAAACTTTTCTACGTGTTTAATGATACTAGGCATTAAGTCTTTACCTGATTTATCTCTAATATCTGTCCACCAACCGAAGTGATTGAGCCCATAATATTTAACGACCATTTCTTTTCTAGATTCTAAACCAATATTTGTAGCCATTAATTCTTCAATTCCTATTGGCATATCACAAATATTTAATATTTTTGAATTTGGTCTTAGTTTTCTAGTTGCTTCTGCTACTATAGCAGCTGGATTTGAATAATTGAGCATCCAAGCTTCTGGAGAATACTTTTCCATATAATTAACAATTTCAAGCACCCCTGTTATTGAGCGCATACCGTATGACAAGCCTCCTGGTCCACATGTTTCTTGACCAACAACACCATGTTTTAGTGGAATTTTTTCATCTTGTTCTCTCATTGCATATTTACCTACACGGATATGTGCCATCACAAAATCTACATTTTCAAATGCTGTTTTAGGATCTGTACTTGCTAATAATTTAACACCTGGTGCTCTTTCATTTAAAAGTATTTCGCAAGCGTCAGCTATAGTTTGTTGTCTTTCTCCATCATTATCATAAAGTTTAATTGTATCAATTGGAAAATCTTCTAAATGATCTAATAACATTAATATAATACCTGGTGTAAATGTACTTCCGCCGCCTGCTACTGTAATATTAAATTTCTTCATTATTCATGACCTCCAAATTTTTGTTTAAATCATTGTTTCAAATGAATCTCTTACTTGTGGCACACTTAACCCAACAATAACTTGTACGTTCGTACCACTTTTCGCAACACCATGTGCCATTTGGTTATGTGTGAAATAATCATTATCTTTTACTAGATCTGCATCATAAACGGTTACTCTTAATCTTGTCGCACAATTTGTTACATCTTTAATATTCTCTTTACCACCTAGACCTTCTAAGAAGTAAATGGCTCTTGTATCATATTCAGATGCATTGTTATCAAGATGCGTATCTGCACTACCTTTTTTAGATTTATAATCGTCTTTTGTATACAGTTTTGCGTCACCGTCATCAGCAACTCGTCCAGGTAATGGAATATTGAATTTCTCTATAATAATTTTAAAAACAAAGAAGTAAATGACAACAAATATGATACCGATAATGAATTGTGCCACATAAGTACTGCCATGGTTAGAGAACAATGGAATCCAGTTAATTGCAGCAAGTTCTATTGCGCCACCACCTTGAATACCAACAACACCGAAGAGATACATAATGGTAACCATCGTTGCACCTAACAATGCATGAATTAAGAATAAGTATGGTGCTATAAATAAGAATGTAAATTCTAAAGGTTCGGTAATACCAGCGAAAATTGCAGTCAATCCAGCAGGTAATACAAGTGCTAAAACTTTTTTCTTATTTTCTTTAGGTGTTGAAGCATACATTGCTAAAGCAATACCTAAACAACCGAACATTTTAATGTTACCTTGTAACAAGAATCCATATGGATATAATTCTTTAAGTGATTTTGTAGAATTAGAGAATTCTGTTAAATGTTCAATCCAGTAAGGTTTCAAGCCACCATTCACAACAGCTGGACCGTATTCAAACGGTGTGTAAATGAAGTGATGTAATCCTGTTGGTATAAGAATTCTTTCTAAGAAATGGAACAACCAAACTCCAACAAATCCTGAATGTAGCATTACGCCTTGTAATGATGCGATACCAGTTTGAACTGTCGGCCAAACTGTACAAACAATAAAAGCAATTGGGATCATAACAAAGAATCCAATTATAACGACGAATGGTAACCCTTGGAAAATACCAACCATTTCAGGAAGCTTTTTATCATAGAAACGATTATGTATCCAAATAACAATTGCTGATATGAAAATTGCACCGATAATACTTGTATCTAAAGTTTCAATTCCAGCTATTTCTTTAACACCTGTTAAATTTTCAACACCTTTTGATAAATCTACTCCAAAAGTTTTTGGCCAAAGTGTTAATATAGAATTTATAAAATTGTTAAATACAAGATAAATCATTAATGCAGCTAATGTTGCTCTACCTTGTGCTTTTTTAGCTAGTGAAATCGGCAATCCTATTACAAAAGCTAATTCCATATGATCAAATATCGTCCAACCACCAGCTTCAATTATGCTCCAAATTTTAAACCACATTGTTCCTTCATTTGCTATATCACCCATAATATTTGGATTTTTAAATAAAGTTGCAAATCCTACAACAATACCAAAAAATGCAAATAGCAATACCGGAACAATCATGGCACTACCAAATCGTTTAATTGCATTCATATATTAGCCCCTTTTCTGTATCAAGTTAACTCCACAATATAGGAAGCGCTTACATTTTCCAATAGGTTTGACGTAAATAGAAATCACATAGTAAACTTAGATTATATTTTCATAATACGAAAATATTTTCACTTCGAATGGAGGATTATAATGATTTTGGATAAACTGATTAATGAGCATTACCAACGACTTAACGATAATGATATACATATCATACAAATGATTAACCAAAATATTCACTTGATTCATCGCTTAAAAATTCAAGAAATAGCTGATCTATCACATACTTCAATATCTTCTATCCACCGTTTAGCTCGCAAATTAGGATTTGATGGCTATAGTGATTTCAAAGCTTACATTAAACTAAACAAACAAATTTCTAAACCATCTAGCGATATCATAGAAAGTCTCGAGCAAGATTTACAACAATCAATAAAGCACTTAAAAATGATTGATTATGATTATATAAGTGAACAAATTGATAAATCACCATACATCTATATATATGGAACAGGTGTCGCACAATTAAATGTCGCGAGAGATGCACAACGTCATTTTCTTTCTATTAATAAAAGAGTAATGGTCATAAATGATGAAAGTGAACTTAAAATTTCTATGAATCAAATGAAAGAAGACGATTTAATATTTATCATTTCTTTATCTGGTGAAACACCACATCTTAAAGAGAATATTGAAATTATGCATACACGTAATATCAGCTACATTTCTCTTACAACTTTAAAAGACAACTACTTAGCACAAAATGCACGCTACAATATATATGTAAACAGCTCACCAATAGAACTCTACAATCAAGTTTCATATTCAAGCTTTTTACCCTATCATATAGCTTTTGAAATCATCGTACGCAAATTCAGTGAATGGAAAATGTTACACTAGGGTATAGCTAATATATATTAAGATTTGTAGGAGGTAGCAACATGAAAAAAGTATTCATAACAGGAGAAATACCAACTGAAGGCTTAAATTTATTAAAAGAACATTTTGAAGTAGATGTATTTAAAGGGGACAAATTAATCACAAAAGAAACATTACTTCAAAGTGTACAAGATGTAGATGCAATTATAAGCCCACTATCTACTAATATAGATAAAGAAGTAATCGATCAAGCATCTAACTTAAAAATCATAGCAAACTATGGCGCTGGATTTAATAATATAGACGTTAAATATGCTAGAGAAAAAGGCATCGATGTTACAAATACACCAAAAGCATCAACAAACGCAACAGCAGATTTAACAATAGGTATAATGCTCGCTGCTTCTAGAAGAATTGCTGAAGGAGACAAACTATGTAGAACTACAGGTTTCAATGGTTGGGCACCTTTATTCTTTAGAGGTAGGGAAGTCTCCGGTAAGACTGTCGGTATAGTAGGACTAGGTGAAATTGGTTCTGCAGTAGCCAGACGTGCCAAGGGATTTGACATGAATATACTTTATACAGGTCCAAACAAAAAACCAGACAAAGAAGCATCATTAGGTGCCACTTATGTCAGTCTAGATGAAATGTTAGAACAAGCAGATTTCATCATAATTAATGCAGCATACTCAGAACAATTACATCATTTATTCAATAAAGATGCTTTTGAAAAAATGAAAGAAACAGCTTATATTATCAATGCATCACGCGGACCAATTGTAGATGAAAAAGCATTAGTAGAAGCACTAAAAGAAAAAGAAATCGAAGGCGCTGCATTGGACGTATTTGAGTTCGAACCAAAAATAACAGATGAACTTAAAACAATGGATAATGTAGTACTTACACCACATATCGGAAACGCTACATTTGAAGCAAGAGATGAAATGGCACGAATCGTAGCAAACAATACAATTAAAAAACTACAAGGAGAACAACCAGACTTTGTAGTGAATTAATGTTGAGATAAGAAGATTTTTTTAAAAAAATGAGATAAGAAAATCGCACGATATCGTCTGAGTCTTCGTGCGTTTCGGCATCCTTAGAGTCCTATTAAATTCCAATATTTTTACTTATCTCTATCTTCCTCTCTTCCAGTAAAAAAATCACAAAAAAACTGCCGGCAAAGTTCCCTACTTTGTCGGCAGTTTCATAATTTATTGATTATTTTGTTGCAGTTGCAATAATTCATCTGCTGTAAATTGTACATCTGTTCCAATTATAATTTGGATGTTTTTATCGCTTATAACTTTATTTCCTAGTGCACCTGATTTTTTGACTTTTTCTAAATCTACTTTACTTGTGTCTTTTAAAGTCAATCGTAATCTTGTCGTACAATGATCTATTACTTCGATATTGTCGTTTCCACCTATAGCTTCGTAAATAAGTTGTGTTTTATTAGAAACTTTTGCTCCACTATTGTTTGCAGTTTGATCATCGCCTTCTTCTACAAGACTTGGATCTTGTTTAGCCGCTTCTTCCATCAAACCGTCTCGTCCAGGTGTTTTCAAGTTAAATGTACGTATAGCAAAGTCAAATACTAAGAAGTATACGACACCCATTATTAGTCCAAGTAACAATAACATGAGTGGTTTATTAGCTATTGGAATACTTAAGCTTAATAAATAGTCAATCAATCCTGCACTAAATGTAAACCCTGCTGTCCATTGGAATGTTGCTGCAATGAACATAGACACACCAGTAAGTACGGCATGTATACCGAATAACAATGGTGCTGCTACTAAGAATGAAAATTCTAATGGTTCAGTGATACCAGTAACGAATGAAGCAATTGCTGCTGTTATCATTAAAGAACCAACTACTTTTCTGTTACGTTTTTCAGCATTTTTCCAAATTGCTAATGCTGCTGCTGGTAAACCGAACATCATAATTGGGAATAAACCAGCTTGATATCGACCAGTTACACCTTGCTCGCCATTACTTGACCAGAAATTAGCGATATCATTAATACCTGCAATATCAAACCAGAACACTTGGTTTAATGCATGATGTAAACCAAATGGTAATAATAAACGGTTAAAGAATCCGTATAAGCCAGCACCAAATGGTCCAAGATGAGCTATCATCTCACCGAATGCAACTAAACCATTATAAACTGGTGGCCATATAAACATAAGTGCTATTGAAATAACCAACATTGCTGCTGCTGATAAGATTGGTACTAAACGTTTACCACTAAAGAATGCAAACGCTGTTGGTAATTTTGTATCTTTAAATCTGTTGTAAATTGCTGCAGTTACTAAACCACAAATTATCCCGATAAACACATTGCTAATACCTGTAAATGCTAAATCTACTTTATCCTCCGCAACATGTAATACTTTCGCCATAGACTCTGGCTTTAAAACTTCTGTAACAACTAAAAATGATACAAGACCACTAAGTGCAGCTGCACCATTTTTATCTTTAGACATCCCAAACGCTAACCCGACAGCGAATAGTATGGGTAAATTGTTAATAACAGCTAATCCACCATTTGCTAAAAAGTTAGCAACACTGTTTCCTTCTCCGTTAATTGCTCCCGAATCAATAAAAGATGCTATACCTAACAATAATCCTGCAACCGGTAAAATTGAAATAGGTAGCATAAGAGACTGTGCAAATTTTTGCATATAAGCCTTCATGTATTTTCCCCCTAAAATTATTTGAAAACGATTTCTATATACCATATTTACCATAAAATTCATTATATGTACATAACAAATTAATTTTCGAAATTCTTAAAAAAGTCTATTAATTATTATATTCTTTAAATATTCAACTAGTGATATTAATTTATAAATAAAGAATATTAGAAAGTATAAACTGATTTAACAACATTCTTATACACAAAAAGACTAAGGATGAGACAAATTAATTGTCTATCTTCAGTCTTTATTAAATAAATCTACTTACTTACTTTTTTAACTACAGATGATTTCAGCCCTATTTGACCGAATCCTGGTATTTTACAATCGATATCGTGTCCATCTTCTGGATCCACTAATCTGATACCTTTTACTTTAGTTCCTTGTTTGATTGAATTTGAAGATCCTTTAACTTTTAAGTCTTTGACTACTGTAACAGTATCTCCATCTTTTAATTCGACGCCATTTACATCTTTAATGATTGCTTTGTCAGCGTCTCCTGATTCTTCTCCATTAGCCGTCCATTCATAGTTACACATTGGACAAATGTATGATACACCATCTTCATAAGTGTATTCTGAATCACATTTAGGGCAATTTGGTAATGTAGCTTCCATTTCTCAACCTCCGAGAGTTTATAATAACCTCTATAATTTACCATAATTTCACTCATATAGGTATTTAATCTATAAATATTTTTAATTAAATTAAGGCTTCATAATGATATATGAAGTAATTTTTTTAATCTTAGAATCTTTTTTATGATTTTCAAATTCATATATTTCAGCAAAGTGTATTGTTTCACCTTTTTGATTTATTATCGTCCCATGAGTAGAAGCTTCTTTGCCATGTGTGAGCATTGATGCTATTTCTAAACTTGATACTTTTTGTAAGTGCTCATTTATTTCTTCTATAAATGCTGCTTTACCATTTAATTCAAATTCTCCCGGGACTATCCATATAAAGTCATCAGCTAACCATTCGTTAAGGTAATGTTCATCTCCAACTACAGATGCAATTACAATATCCCGGACAATTCGTCGTTTAGGCGCATTATCACATTTCAAATCACCGAGAACTGTAAATTCCAAGTCGCGTAAATCAGCGTCTAACTTACTAAATGACATGCCTTGTTCATTCAAAGCTTCTTTTAAAATATTTATAGCTTTAGGACCAACACCGTGTAATTTTGATAAATTATGATCGTCTAGTTTAGAAACTTGTTCCAAAGTTGTTACATTAATCTTATCTAAAGCATTCGTCGCCGGTTTACCTATTTTCGGTAAATGTGTCATCTTGGTACCCCCTTTATGAAATGTCTTTACGATTAAATCCGATCAACCCTACAATAATCAAAACGACTGATATAACGATTAATATACTTATACCCGAAAAATCCATTTCTTCTACAGGAATTTCAGGAATATGTTGAAACGGTGTTATATTTTTTAGCCACTGTTTAATATTTAATAACTGCCCTAGATATACAACAAAAAATGTATAAGTTAAATATAAATACACAGCAAAATGCCATTTATTCACCCATCCTAAAAGCAGTACACCTAATGACACAAAGGATATTATCGCTGGCACATGAACGATTCCTGCCTTTATTATTGTCCAAAATTCAAAAGGATCCTTTAAAACGAAAGCTTGTGCTACATACATACCTAATGCTGCTAAAAATATCATTAAAAATGAATTAACCAATGATACTAGCAGATAACTGCTTAATAACTTCATTCTAGAAACTTTTTTGGATAAAATATTTTCAATTCTATGTGTTTGTATTTCGTTTTTAATTTTGTAGAGACTTTGCAAAGCTGGAATAGTTGATACTATTGCCATAATAACCATTAGTGTTGGTAAAAAGGATTCTACATAATCATCACTATTACTCGAAAGCATTTGCTGTAACATTTCATTGCTCTTAATAAAATCATCTAATTCTCCAAAAATCGACCCATAAGATGCCCCAAATATAAACATGCCTATTGCCCAGGAAATTATTCCTACTTTGTACAATTTTAATTGCATTCCTAATGG
>NZ_MWJM01000027.1:0-12293 GCF_002018435.1 Mammaliicoccus fleurettii
AGTGTCGGTAACTTAATCGGACCCTTAGTAGCCGGCGCAGCATTTGATATTAGTATAGATTTTCCATTGTATATAGCAATGGCATTCTTCCTAGTAGCATCAGTAATTATTGTATTTTACAGACCAGATAAATTGAAATTTTAAAAATTAGAGCTGAGACAAATAAATTGTCTCAGCTCTTTTGGTTGGAAAAGGGTATAAAGTGACTCGAATTTATCAAGACAGGGTCGACATGATAAATAGAGCCCGTGAATTTATCAAGACAGGTCCGACTAGCAACATAGAGGCTCCGAACATTGCAAGACGTGGTCGACTAGCAACATAGAGCCTCCGAATTTTGCAAGACAGGGTCGACTAGCAACATAGAGAGGCTGAATATTGCAAGACTGGTCCAACATGATAAATAGAGTCCGTGAATTTATCAAGACTGGCACAACATGATAAATAGAGCGATTGAATATTGCAAGACAGGTCCAACATGATAAATAGAGCTCGTGAACTTATCAAGACAAGCACAACATGATAAATAGCACGTCAATTGATACCGACTAGTCCATTATAATTCCTACAAAAAACCCTAGGGCGCGTATCTTATCAATACGCGTCCTAGGGTTCTACATTTTATATTTGATTTAATGCGTTATTTAAGTCTGCTACTAAGTCTTCTGTATCTTCTATTCCTATAGATAGTCTGATCATACCGTCTGCGATGCCTTCTTTGTGTCTAATTTCAGCTGGTATGGATGCATGTGTCATTAAACTTGGTACTGAAATCAAGCTTTCTACTGCACCTAAACTTTCTGCTAAAGTGAATAGTTTAGTATGTTTTATAACTTCTTTTGCTTTTTCTACGTCTGCTACTTCAAAAGAAATGATACCTGGATATCCTGATGCTTGTTCAAAATGTACATCACGGTTAACATGGTCTTCGTTTAATGGGTGGATAGTTTTAACAACATTGTCGTGATTTTTTAATAATTCAACAACTTCTTTAACGTTACGGTTAATTTGTTCTAGTCTTAAACCTAGTGTTTTAATACCTCGTGTTAATAAGTAGCTATCTTGTGGTCCAAGTATACCTCCAGTAGAGTTCTGGATGAATCCAATTCTTTCTCCAAGACTTTCATTTGCAGTAACAACGAGTCCTGAAACAACATCACTATGACCACCTAAATATTTTGTTGCAGAATGAAGTACGATATCTGCTCCTAAATCTAAAGGATTTTGATAATAAGGTGTCATAAATGTATTATCAACAACAGTTAAGATGTGATGCTTTTTAGCAACATTGCTTGCTGCTTTAATATCCGTAACTTGTAATAAAGGATTTGAAGGTGTTTCTACGAATAACATTTTAGTTTCTTCTTTAATAGAAGATTCGATATTTTCGATGTTAGTTGTATTGATAAAATCAAAAGTAATGCCAAAGCGTGTGAACACTTTAGTTAAGGCACGGTAAGTACCACCGTAAACATCTGAGTTTATTAAAATGTGGTCACCTTTATCTAATAACATAATAACAGCAGATATAGCTGCCATTCCTGAGCCAAATGCATAACCATTTGTACCATGTTCTAAATCAGCAATTAAAGTTTCTAATGCAGTACGAGTAGGGTTAGCAGTTCTAGAATATTCATATCCTTGTCTCAATTCACCAATAGCATCTTGTTCGTATGTACTCGTTTGATATATTGGTGTTGTTACAGCTCCAGTATATGCGTCAGTTGTTTTTCCACCATGTATAAGTAAAGTTTTTTTATTCATTTTATATTCCTCCGTAGTTAAATATATTTTTAGACATATAACGATCGCTACTATCTGGGAAGACAACAACGATATGTCCTTGTTCTATTTCTTTGGAAACTTGTATTGCGGCTTCCAGTGCTGCGCCAGATGAGCTACCAGCAAGAATACCTTCATTTAATGCAAGTCTAGACACATTGTTAAATGCATCTTGATCACTAATGACTTTAATGTCATGAATTAAAGAACGATCTAGAAAAATCGGCCACTTTTCAACACCAATGCCTTCAGTATCATGAGAATGTTCTGCTCCACCAGCTAGAATGCTGCCTTCAGGTTCTACAATGATATTATGGACATCATGTTGTTTCATTACTGAAGCGGTTCCTGCAAAAGTACCTCCTGAACCAGCACCAGCAACAAAGTATTTGATGTCAGGACATTGTTCAAGTATTTCTGATGCTAATGTATTTACATAAGCTTGTGGATTTTCTTTGTTTCCAAATTGATTAATGTAATAAGCATTATGATCTTGAGCGAATTTCTTAGCATATTGTTGAGCACCAATCATGCCTTCAGAACGAGGTGTTCTTCTAACATCAGCACCTAAAGCTTTCATTATACTCATTTTTTCTTCAGAAAATCCTTCAGGTGCATAGATAACACAGTTGATATTGTAATGATTAGCTACAATAGAAAGTCCAATACCAGTATTACCAGCAGTAGCTTCTACTATTGTATCCCCAGATTTAAGTTCACCTTGAGCAATTGCTTGTTCAATTAAATGCTTAGCCAATCTATCTTTGATGCTTCCGCCTATGTTATAACTTTCTAGTTTGGCATATATTTTTACTTTGTCAGTACTGTAATGCTCTAATAGTACGAGCGGTGTATTTCCAATTAAATCAAAAGCCTTCATCCCATTACCCCAATATTAATTATTGTAAAACATAGTATTTCAATAAGGATTATATGTGATTAGTTTTTAAAAAGCAAATAAATTAAATTTATTAGAATATTGAAAAAATAGAGCGCCCGAACTTATCAAGACAGGTCCAACATGATAAATAGGACGGCTGAATATTGCAAGACAGGGCCGACTAGCAACATAGAACGTCTGAATATTGCAAGACTGGTCCAACATGATAAATAGAGCCCGTGAATTTATCAAGACTGGCACAACATGATAAATAGAGTCCGAGAATTTATCAAGACAGGTCCAACATGATAAATAGGACGGCTGAATATTGCAAGACAGGGCCGACTAGCAACATAGAACGGCTGAATATTGCAAGACAGGGCCGACTAGCAACATAGAGCGGCTGAACATTGCAAGACAGAGTCGACTAGCAACATAGAATGTCTGAATATTGCAAGACAGGGCCGACTAGCAACATAGTGCGGCTGAACATTGCAAGACTGGTCCAACATGATAAATAGAGCCCGTGAATTTATCAAGACTGGCACAACATGATAAATAGAGCCCGTGAATTTATCAAGACAGGTCCAACATGATGAATAGGACGCCCGAATTTATCAAGACTGGCACAACAAGCTAAATAGAGCCCCCAAAATATCCCGATATCGCCATATTTTCAAATTAGTATAATTTTTATACTCAAAACTGTTGACTTTTATTTTTAGCCACGTTATAATTATCTCGAAATCGAAATAATATACAGATAGGTGATGACATGGACCGAACAGAGGAATCATTAAAAGCTTTAGTAGGTATAAAGCGTACGAATGACACGTTAGACCGTATTGTGAAGCAAGATATGAAGAACTATGGTTTGAATATTACTGAATTTGCTGTGATGGAACTTTTGTATCATAAAGGTGATCAGCCTATTCAAAAGGTTAAACAACGTATTCTAATAGCAAGTAGTAGTACAACTTATGTCATTGACCAATTAGTTAAGAAAGCTTATGTAACACGTCGACAAGATACTGAAGATAAACGTATTACGTATGCTGTACTTACTGAAAAAGGGCATGCGCTCATGGAACAGATTTTTCCACAACATGCTGAAACGATAGAGAAAGCATTCTCTATATTAGATGACGAAGAACTTGCTATATTTCGCAGAGCACTCAAAAAGATAAGCGCATTTTCTACTGAGTAGGATTGGCGCATAATTTTTTACATCAAATTATTTCGAAATCGAAATAAAATCAAATATAAAAATAAAAGAGAGAAGGAATTTATAATGAATAACAATGAACTTTTAGGAATCCACCACGTAACAGCAATGACAAATGATGCAGAAAGAAACTATAAATTTTTCACAGAAATTTTAGGTATGCGTTTAGTTAAGAAAACAGTAAACCAAGATGATATTTATACGTATCATACATTTTTCGCAGATGATCAAGGTTCACCAGGAACAGACATGACATTCTTTGATTTTCCAAACAACCCTCAAGGTAGCAGAGGTACAAACTCAATTAGCCGTGCAGCATTCAGAGTACCTAATGATGCAGCCCTAGAATATTACTTGAATCGTTTTGAAGAATTTGGCGTAAAACATGACGGTACACAAGATTTATTTGGTAAAAAAGTATTACCTTTTGAAGAAGAAGATGGTCAAAGATACCAATTAATTTCTGACGAATTAAATAAAGGTGTTAAACCAGGTATTCCTTGGAAAAATGGTCCAGTACCTGAAGATAAAGCAATCTATGGTTTAGGCCCAATTGAAATTACAGTAAGTTATTATGATGACTTTAAATCTGTAATGAAACAAGTCTTCGGTATGATACCAATTATGGAAGAAGATGATGTAACACTTCTTGAAGTTGGAGAAGGCGGTAACGGTGGTCAAGTGATTTTAAGAAAAGATGACCAAAGTACAGAAGCAAGACAAGGTTACGGAGAAGTTCACCACGTATCATTCAGATTGAAAGACCATGACGCAATTAAAGCATGGGAAGAAAAATATAATGAATTACGTATTGGTAACTCAGGTAATGTTGATCGTTTCTATTTTGAAGCTTTATATGCAAGAATTGGACATATATTAATAGAAGTTTCTACAGATGGACCAGGATTTATGGGAGACGAACCTTATGAAACATTAGGTGAAAGCCTAGCATTACCACCATTCTTAGAAGCAAAACGTGACTTCATTGAATCTGAAGTTAAACCATTTGATACTAGCAGAAAATAATAATGACATTAAAAGGAGAGGTTCTAATGAAGAAGTTACGACCTGAAGAACTCACACAAAAAGAAAATTATAAATTATTAATTGGTTCTGTCATTCCACGACCGATAGCACTTGTTACAACACAATCTGACAGTGGATTGTTGAATATAGCACCATTTAGCTTTTTCAACATTGTATCTTCGAACCCTCCAATATTGTCTATAGCAGTACAAAGAGTGAACGGTAAACCGAAAGATACAGCACGTAATATTTTACAGAATAAAGAAGCGGTTGTGCATATCGTTGATACAGATAATGTAGAAGATGCGAATCAAACTGCAGCGTTATTAGGTCCGGATAAAAGTGAAATGGATCGCACTGAATTTGAAACTGTAAATTCTGTTGAGGTATCAGTTCCAGGTTTAAAACAAAGTAAAGTACGATTTGAAGCAGTGTTAAAAGAAGATGTCGTCATTAAAAATGGTGATCAACCTGTATCAGACTTACTACTTTTAGAAATAAAATATTATCATTTCGATGAAGCGATTTATGATAATGGCTATATTATTAAAGATGAATTAGGCGCAGTAAGCAGACTTGCAGGCAATGATTATGCTGAAATCGGTAAAACATTTACAATCGAAAGACCACAATAAGGATGGAGATGAAAAGAATGAATCATATATTTAAACAAGGTGACCAAGGTAAGCCAGTATTCTTGTTATTACACGGTACAGGTGGAGACGAAAGAGATTTGTTACCATTAGCAGAAATGTTAGACCCTACTTATAGTGTATTAAGTGTTAAAGGTGAAGTATCTGAAAACGGTATGGCAAGATATTTTAGAAGATTAGCTGAAGGTGAATATGACGTAGAAGATTTAGAATATAGAGGGAAAGAACTATATCAATTTATAGAAGAATCTGCAAAAGAATATGAATTTAACTTAGAAGACGTTATACCAGTAGGCTTTTCAAACGGATCGAATATCGCAATCAACATTATTTTAAGAGAAGAAACACCTTTCAAAAAAGCATTACTATTCGCACCATTATATCCAGTAGATTTACAAAATAACAATAAAGATCTATCAGACTTTAATGTCTTTTTATCAATGGGTGAAAGAGACCCAATCGTAACAAAAGAACAAAGCGAACGCGTAATACAAATATTTAAAGAACGTAACGCAACAGTGAGTGAAACGTGGGTAAATAGCCATGAACTTACTCAAGAAGCGGTATTAGCAGCACGCGAAATATTATAGTTAGGAAATTGTAAGACTAACCCTAAGACCTCCCCCTTTAATAAACGATGCAAAATAAAAAAGACCCGCCCATCCGAAAGTAAGTTTATCGGATTGGGAGAGGTCTTTTTATTTTTATTAAGATGGTACTTCCGTTCTTTTTGGATTGTGCTTTCTTATGATTGCTGCCGAGATTGTGGATATGCCTCCGAAGATAATAAATCCGATGTACATCCACATTGTGCTATTAAGTTCTATACTATGATTTAAATACAATAGTTCTCTTAGAGTGTCAGCGTAATGTCTAAATGGATTCCAGCCTATCATATAATCTTGATAGAACTGAGGTAACATTTGTTTTGGTAGCATGATGAGTTGCATACTAAAGAATAACAACACCATAAATAATGGTACTACTTTTATACCTAGCCATGTCATAAATCCAAGTATTAAACTAATGAATGACAATATTGCTATGGATATATATAGTGCGATTCGATTAGGATGATCAATTGTTACGTCTAGTATACCGGTTAAGAAATAAATATATCCGAATCCACCAACTAATGCTGTGGCAATGGCAACGCCTAATTGTCCTAATGAAGCAATTATGCGATTTTTCACTGTAATACTATTACTCGTTCTAAATGAGAAGAATAGTAACACAGATCCAACTAATGATGCTAGCCAAACTGGTGTGAACATGAGGAATGGCATATTTCCATTTCCTTGATGTGATTTTACTTTGTTTATATTATTTTTATCAACCTTTACAGGATTTGTTATCCCTTGAATGTCAGAAGGCGCAACGTCTACTTTCATTTTTTCTAAAGTTTGTATGCTTTGTTTAGAAATTTGTGTGTTAAGTTGGTCACCAATTGTTGTAAGCATAGTTGTAGCTAATTGTGATCCTTGCATACTTGCACCTTCGTTCACAATGATTTCAACTTGCCCTTGCTTAACTTTTACAGGCTCAACTTTGTTTTGACTTTGCATTTTTTTAGCTTGTTCTGGTGGGATTTCACCACTTTTAATTTTGTCTGTCATTTCTTTTATTTTTGCATCTTGAACAGTTTTTTGTACTTTACTCATTGAATCTTTTGAAAAATTCTTATCTAAAATTAATGCGCCGTAATATTTATTGTCTTTAAAACCTTGTTCTAAATCTTTTTTATTATCGACTGTTATCCATTTCACTTTTTCAGAAAGATCTTTATTGTCTTTAATTTTTTCAAAAAAAGATTCTCCGATATTCAATTTCTTATCTTGCATGGTTGTCCCTTTATCTTGATTTACAATCGCAATTGGTATGGATTTAGGTTCTGGATTGTATGCTGGAATAAATGCGATTGCTAAAAGTATAAGAATCGTGATTGCAATAATAGGTGTTAGCCAAAATAATTTCTTTTTAAAAATATTCATAATTTATCTCCTTTTAATGAACATGGTGTTGATTATTAATAACATTGTTTATTATAATGGAATTCAACATATACACAATGGTCAATTAAGAATAATACGTCTATTAATGAACAAAACTTTAATATATGTTCATTAAAAAAAGGAGATTTTAAAATTATGGCAGAAGATCGACGAGTTAGAAAAAGTAAAAAAGCTATTAAAAATGCATTTATACAGTTATTAAAAGAAAAAAATATTGAATATATTACAATACAACAAATATCAGATTTAGCTGATGTAAATAGAGGAACATTTTACTTAAATTATGAAGATAAATATGCGTTGCTTGAAGAAATGGAAGACGAACAAATTGAAAAAATAAAGAGCTTTGTAGATTTTAGAAAATTAGATATAAATAATCAAAATGCTGAAACCTTTATCGAAGACTTTTCAGAAAAAATTATAAAAAATGTCATTAGGCATATAAGTGAAAATCTAGAATTTTATCAAATTATATTTAATTTAGAGAGAAAAAGTAAGATTGAAGAACAAATAGCGGACATAGTGAGAAGTAACTTAATGCATTTAATAGGAAATAAAGAAGATGTCTTTGGTATACCAGTCAATTATTATTTAAGTTATGTAATTGGGTCTATGATGTCGATGATAAAATATTGGGTCTCAGACCATGAACAAGTCTCGATAGATGAATTTGTACAATATATTTCAACAATTGCTTCAACCGGACCATTATCCATAATGAAGAGATTAGTAGATGAGAAAAGGGAGAAATAGAGCGTCTGAATATTGCAAGACAGGCCCAACTAGCAACATAGAACGTCTGAATATTGCAAGATAGGGTCGACTAGCAACATATAGCGGTTGAATATTGCAAGACAGGGCCGACTAGCAACATAGAGCGGTTGAATTTATCAAGACAGGTCCAACATGATAAATAGAGAGCTCTAATTTATCAAGACAGGTCCAACATGATAAATAGAACGTCTGAATATTGCAAGACAGGTCCAACATGATAAATAGAGCCCGTGAATTTATCAAGACAGGCACAACATGATAAATAGGGCCCGTGAATTTATCAAGACAGGTCCAACATGATAAATAGGGCCCGTGAATTTATCAAGACAGGTCCAACATGATAAATAGGACATCTGAATATTGCAAGACTGGCCTAACATGATAAATAGAGCCCGAACTTATCAAGACTTGCCCAACAACCAACATAGACTTCCAACAAATAAGAAGCTGAGACAAATTAATTGTCTCAGCTTCTTTCCAATATTCTATATATTAAATAAATCGTTAAATGATTCTACCATTGTAGGGTGTGTGTATATATTATCTCTTAATGTTGTATATGGTACTTCTTGGTCCATCGCAAGTTTAATCAAATTAATAATTTCTTCTGATTCTTTACCATATAAACTAGCACCTAATATCAGATTAGTATCTGCGTCTACTACTACTTTAAATAATCCTCTATCGTCATTATTTACTTTATGGCGTGGAATATTTTTAACTTCAAGTTGTCCTTCTTTAATATTATAGCCTTCTTTTTTAGCTTTACTTGCAGTATATCCAATACGTGAAAGTGGTGGGTCTAAAAATACTGTGTATGGAACGTGTCCTCTATTTTCAGTAGTACGTTGTTTGTCACCTGTTAAATGATCTTTTACAATTCGGTAATCATCTAATGAAATATAAGTGAACTGTGCGCCGCCTTTAACATCACCAACTGCATATATATGGTCTACTGTAGTTTGTAAGTATTTATTTACTTTAATTTCACCATGATCTCCAAGCTCTATATCAGTATTTTCTAAAGCAAGGTCTGTATTTGGAACACGACCAGTAGCAAGTAATACTGCATCTCCTACAACTTTACCTTGAGATGTGTGCACAACTGGACGATTATCTTCAGTTGAAAATTCTGTAACTTCAGCTTCGTCTATAAATTCAATGCCACTATTTATAAACTCTTCATATATTTTAGATGCGACATCTTTATCTTCAGTAACTAATACGTGTTTATTGTTATTAATCACTTTTACTTTACTACCTAGATTTGTAAAAATAGTCGCGAACTCTAAGGCAATATACCCAGCTCCAACTATTACAAGTTCTTCTGGTAAGTTATCTAATGACATTATGCCTTTAGAATCATAAATATTTTCAGTAGATTTAATTCCTTTAATGTCTGGTATATTTGAACGATTACCAGTATTAATTATAATATTAGTGGCTTGAATAGTTTCAACAGTTTTATCATTTTTATCTATAAGAATGACTGTTTCATTGTCTTTGAACTGAGCTTTATACGTATATACATCAATGTTGTCATCTGAATCAAGATTATTGAAATTCTTCTTGTTTAAAGCAGATACAACATCTTTTTTACGATTCATCGCTTCTGAAAATGAATGATGCTCAGTACCTTCATGTAATAAAGTTTTACTAGGTATACAACCTACGTTAATACAAGTACCTCCGTACATATTAGAATCTTGTTCAACAACTGCAATTTGTTGACCTTTTCCCGCTAAAAATTTAGCAAGTGTTTTACCAGCTTTCCCAAAACCAATGATTAAAGTATCATAATGTTTCATGAATTTAACCTCCATTTATAGATAAATTGTTATTACCATTATAATCCAATTTTAAGCGTCTGACTATTTTCTTGCACTGTCTGTTGAGGGGGATTTTTTCGAAAAATTCAAGAAAAAAGAGAAATTTTACAAAATTGGTTGACCACTTATGAGGCTAATAAGCTTGTATGTTTGTGGTACTTTTCACAAGTGATAACCTTTTACAAAAGTGTATTATTACAGTTGTTTTAATTTTTCAATCTGTTAATATACATAACTATATTGAAAGGGAGTTTACTAACACATGAAATTCAACAAAAATAAAATCAATGTTGTAGATATGAAGCAAACTAAGAAAAGTGTTTATGCAACAGGTATTGGTAATGCTATGGAATGGTTTGACTTTGGTCTTTATTCTTATTTAGCAATTATCATCAGTAAAAATTTCTTCACATCTGTTGAAAATGATGAATTGAAATTAGTATTTACTTTCGCTACATTTGCGATTGCATTTCTAATGAGACCACTCGGTGGTATTATATTTGGTCGAATTGGGGACAAACTCGGTAGAAAAACAGTCCTCACTACAACGATCGTATTAATGGCAGCTTCAACTTTATTAATTGGTCTATTACCAACATACGACCAAATTGGTATTTGGGCGCCAGTACTATTATTAATCGCTAGAATTATTCAAGGCTTCTCAACAGGTGGAGAGTACGCTGGCGCAATGGTATATATTGCTGAATCTTCTCCAGATAACAGAAGAAGCGTTTTAGGTAGTGGCTTAGAAATAGGTACTTTAGCAGGATACATACTCGCATCATTATTAGCTAGTGGTTTATTTATTGGATTATCAGATGCACAAATGCAAGCATGGGGTTGGAGAATTCCATTTATTTTAGGAGCACCACTTGGTTTAGTAGGTTTATACTTAAGAAAAAACTTAGACGAAACACCAATTTTTGAAAATGAAATATCAGATAATGAAGAAAAACCAGAATCATTCGGTTCAATTATTCAAAATCATAAAAAAGATATTTTCGTATGCTTTATCACAGTAGCATTCTTTAATATTACAAATTATATGCTACTTTCATATATGCCATCATATTTAGATGAAGTAATTGGTATTTCTTCTACAGTGAGTACAGTATTAATTACAAGCGTAATGGTCGTAATGGTACCACTAGCGTTCTTCTTCGGACGCTTAAGTGACAAAGTAGGAAACAAAAAAGTCGTACTACTCGGTACATTTGGTTTAACAGCATTTTCATTATTGTCATTCTATTTAATGGGACTTAACCAATTAATGTTCGTATCATTAGGTATATTCATACTTGGATTCTTCTTATCAACATATGAAGGCGCAATGCCAAGTTTATTACCAAGCATATTCTATACAGACGTTCGTTACCGTACATTAGCCGTTACATTTAATGTGTCTGTTTCAATATTTGGTGGTACAACACCGTTAGTTTCAACATGGTTAGTACACGCAACACAAAATCCATTAGCACCAGCATATTATTTAACAGCTGTAAGTATAATAGGATTTTTAACAATACTAGTACTATTTGAGACAACTTCAGGAAAAGCATTAAAAGGATCATATCCGACAGTATCATCTGAAAAAGAATTTGACCATGCCGTGAAAAATCCAAAAGATGCATTATGGTGGAACGAGCAAGAACTACAAGACAATAAAGTAAAAGTAGACTAAGATATAGAAGGTCATATATAGAAATAGAACACCAATCCGTTAATTACGATTAACAGATTGGTGTTTTTTTAGTGTGGGGATAGAGAGGTAAGAGATTTATGAAGGAATGAGCGTTACGTAGCGTGGCGATGCTAAGTAAGAAGGGGACTGTAAGGTGCTGTAAGGGACAAAATTCTGAGAAATGTCCGTAAGAGGTGCTGTAAGGGACAAAATTCTGAGAAATGTCCGTAAGAGTGGTGCTAAGGGACAAAATTCCGAGAAATGTCCGTAAGAGGTGTTGTTAGGGACATAATTCCGAGAAATGTCCGTAAGAGTGGTGCTAAGGGACATAATTCTGAGAAATGTCCGTAAGAGGAGTCAAGTCCATAATTTTGTGTAATATCTTTAGATGTAATCAACCTTTGGTTTTTCTAGGGTATTAACAAAATATA
>NZ_MWJM01000028.1:0-10730 GCF_002018435.1 Mammaliicoccus fleurettii
CGTGCATGCCTGCCTAGGGGTATGGCTCGAGCCTGTAGTCTCTCACGCATACTATTCCCTCAGGCGTCAGCACTTTATAAAATCACTACTAATAACCATTTTTATAAAATCTTACGATTTTGTTCGTGCATGCCTGCCTAGGGATATGTCTCGAGCCTGTAGTCTCTCACGCATACTATTCCCTCAGGCGTCAGCACTTACAAAATCGCTCTCAATATCCATATTTATATAGAAAAATGGTGTCTCTAAGAGTTAGCTAAATGATTCTCATTAAAATAATAGGTCATTTATGTTAAAGGCAATTAATCTTAAGTGTCTATATTTACACAAGTAGAGAAAAGTGTAAGTAAGGATGTCTGTAATCACACAAGTCGAGTGAAGTGTAAGTAAGGATGCCTATGTTAACACAAGTCAGTTGAAGTGTAAGCAAGGATGCCTATGTTAACACAAGTCAGTTGAAGTGTAAGCAAGGATATCTGTATTCACACAAGTTGAGTGAAGTGTAAGTAAGGATGTCTATATACACATAAGTTGAGTGAAGTGTAAGTATGGATCTCTATATTAACACAAGTCGAGTGAAGTGTAAGTAAGGATGTCTATATTCACATAAGTTGAGAGAAGTGTAACTAAGGATGTCTGTATTCACACAAGTCGAGTGAAGTGTAAGTAAAGATGTCTATATTTACACAAGTAGAGAGAAATTTAAATATGGATATCTGTATTCACATAAGTGGAGAGAAGTGTAAGTAAGGATGCCTATGTTAACACAAGTCAGTTGAAGTGTAAGTAAGGATGTCTGTATTCACAAAAGAGGAAAGCATGCGCATAAAAAATACCAACAAAGTCTTAGACTTTGCGGGCAATCTGATGGTAGTTCTAAGAGTTGCCAAAATGATTTTTATAAAAAATAAGAGCAGAAATTCATTATTAAAATTGAATTTCTGCTCTTATAAAATTTCTATGACATTTATGTCACAAGTTTTTCTATTAAACAAATAAACTAATAAATAGTATGAATATGATACCTGATACTGATATAACTGTTTCTAATAATGTCCATGATAAGAATGTTTCTTTCATTGTTAATCCGAAATACTCTTTAAACATCCAGAAACCTGCATCATTTACATGTGATGCTATTACACTACCAGCACCTGTTGCTAATACTACTAAAGCAAGGTTAACGTCTGATGATTCTAATAATGGCATTACAATACCTACTGTTGAAATTGCTGCTACTGTCGCTGAACCTAGCGATATTCTTAATACAGCTGCTACAATCCAAGCTAGTAATATTGGTGACATTGCTGAACCTGTAAATAGTTCTTCGACAGTTTTACCTACTCCACCGTCGATTAATATTTGTTTGAATGCACCGCCACCGCCAATGATTAGTAGCATCATACCAATTGGATATATGGCATTAGTTAATGTATCCATAACTTGATTAACTTTATATCCTCTGTTAATTCCCATTGAATAAATAGCAAACAATACTGAAATTAACATTGCTGTACCCGCTTCACCTATAAAACTAATAAAACCTAATATGCCTTCTGGATTCTCTGGTGAACCTGTTACTAAATCTACAACTGTTGAAACAAGCATTATAAATACTGGTAATAAAGCCGTTAATGCTGAAATTGCAAATCCTGGTGTTTCTTCAATTTTGAAAGATTTTTGTTTACCTAGAGATGCTAAGTCGCCCGATTTTGTAAATGCTTCTGGTATAATTTTTCTAGCAAATTTAGTGAAAATTGGTCCAGCAATTATTGTAACGGGTATTGCTACAATGATACCAAATATTAAAACTTGACCAATTTCCGCTCCAAATTCCTTAGCAATCATAACTGGACCTGGATGTGGTGGTAAAAATCCGTGAGTTACTGATAATGCTGCTGTCATTGGAATACCTAAGTATAATGTAGAAACTTTAGATTCTTTAGCTATTGTAAATACTATAGGAATTAATAATACTAATCCTACTTCAAAGAATAATGCTATACCGATGATAAATGATGCAGTAACAACTGCCCATTGAATTCGTTTTTGACCAAATTTATTAATTAATGTGTGTGCAATTCTTGTTGCACCACCACCATCTGCTAATAACTTACCTAACATCGCTCCTAAACCAAATATTAATGCAATGTGACCAAGTGTAGATCCCATACCTGTTTCAATTGTTCCAATAATTTTGTTTAATGGCATTCCTAACATTATGCCTGTTACCATCGCAGTTATAATTAACGATACAAAAGTGTTAAGTTTTAACCACATAATTAAACCTAATAATAATATAATTGCTACTGCTACTATTAATAATGGTGCAATATCTGAAAACATATTAACATCTCCTTATGAATGTGTTGCTTGAAATTCTGAAATCAAATCGTACTCTTCAGTTAATTTACGGCTTAAATTTATATAAATTGGTATAAGTGATTGATAAATATCAACATTTTCTTGTTCTGGTTCGTGTTGATACGTCTTACCTACCATTTTGTCCAATACTTCAAAATCTTCAATTTCTCCTAGTGCTTTTAATCCTAAAACACAAGCGCCTAAGCAAGAACTTTCATAACTTTCAGGAACTTCAACTGAAGTATCAAAGATATCTGCCATCATTTGTCTCCAAACTTCACTTTTAGCAAATCCACCTGTCGCTTTAATTTGTTCTGGTGATTTCTCCATAACTTCGATTAATGCAAGATATACTGTATATAAGTTTAGAAGTACGCCTTCTAATGCTGCTCTAATCATATGCTCTTTTTTATGTGATAATGTCAGACCGAAATAACTACCTCTTGCATTAGCATTCCATAACGGTGCACGCTCTCCTGCTAAATAAGGGTGGAAAATTAATCCGTTTGCGCCAGGTTTTACTCTGCTCGCAATTTTAGTTAAGACATCATATGAATCAACACCTAATCGCTTAGCTGTTTCTACCTCACTAGCTAATAATTCATCCCTTAACCATCTAAGTACAACACCACCATTATTAACTGGTCCACCAATACAATAGTGATCTTCAGTTAATACATAGCAAAATATTCTTCCCTTTTCGTCTGTCTTAGGCTTATCTATAATTGTTCTTATAGCGCCACTTGTACCAATTGTTACAGCAACTTCACCTTCGCGGTAACTATTCACGCCTAAATTAGAAAGTACACCATCAGATGCACCGATTACAATAGGTGTATTTTCATCAATGCCCATTAAATCTGCATATTTTTTATTAACGTTCTTCATAATATGTGTAGTGGAAACTAAATTTGGCAATTGACTTTCATTAATTCCAAGTAAAGACATTACTTCTTTATCCCAAGCTAATGACTTAAGGTTCATCATACCCGTTGCAGAACCTATTGAATGATCCATTACGTACTCTTCGAATAACTGATAAAATATATAAGATTTTATATCAATCCATTTTGCAGTTTTGTCATAAATATCAGCGTGTTCATGCTTTAACCAAAATATTTTAGACAAAGGAGACATTGGATGAATTGGTGTTCCCGTTCTTTTATATATTTCAAGTCCATCATGTTTTTCATTTATCATATTTGCATATTTACTTGCTCTATTATCAGCCCAAGTTATACATTCAGTTAAAGGTTTGTTGTCTTTATCCATAGCTATTAAACTATGCATAGCACTACTAAAACTTAACAATTTAATATTTTTTGGTTCTGCTCCAGTATCTCTAATCACCTTTTTAACTGTGAATATGACAGCATCGAATATTTCTTCAGGATTTTCCTCAGCAACACCAATTTCTTTTGTTGACATAGGGTATTCAATACTATGTTTATTTAAAAAATTGCCTTCTTCATCATATATAACAGCTTTCGTGCTCGTTGTACCGATATCAATACCAATCATGTATTTCATTTTATAATCCTACTTTCTATCTATATTTATTTGCGAATTCCATAGAACATCTATTTGTTCATCTACATCATCAAAGTTTAAGTGAAATGCTTCTTTCATCTTATTTCTGTCCTTAGTTTCAATAGCTTCTATATATACTTTATGATTATGAATAACTCGCTTAAAGTCATCTAAATCATTTTTCATTCTTTGCCTCATCGAAACTAAAATTAAACATTCCATAACAGGGGTTAAGTTATGCCATATCATTTCAATATATTGATGATTAATTGCTGTAATCATAGATTCGTGGAACTGTAGATCCAGTCTTGTAAATTCGTCTGCATCTTCAAATTCAACTGCAACTGACATCATTTTCAAGATTTTATTTAATTGTTTGATGACTTCTGTATTATTTTCTAACTGTAGTCTTTCAAAAACGAACGATTCTAACATTAACCTAATATCATAAATTTCTTTTTGATTAGTATTAGACAAACCAATAACAACAGCTCCCATTCTTTCAAGAGAAATTAGACCATCTTGTTGAAGTAGTTTAAGTGCATCTCTCACGGGAGAACGGCTGACTTCAAACTGTTGAGCAATTTTGTTTTCGCTTAGCTTGTCACCTTCTGCAATTTCTTTACTTATAATAGCTAATCTAAGTTCACTCGCCACTTGTTCTCCAGTAGAACGATGTTTTAACCAATCGTTAGGATAGTGATAATGATGCTTCATAAAATCCCTCCAAAATCATCCGTATACTTGTATACAAGTTATTGTAAACGTTTTCTACATATTTGTAAACGGTTACGATTAGTTTTTTAAAGTAAAAACACACACTAACAAATTGTTAGTGTGTGTTTAAATTAAAATTCATTCAATATATAATCTGTTTAAAACAACTTCTCCTAATGCTTTACTTGCAGTTAATAAAGCATCTTCGTTAACGATAAATTTAGGACTATGATTATAAAATGCTTCATCAATATCATATGGTTTGCAACCTATAAAGAAAAATGTTCCAGGGATTTTTTCTAAATAACTCGCGAAGTCTTCTGAACTCGTAAGTTGCTCATGTTCTTTTAACGATTCAAAATAATCACCTTGGCTTGTTGCTAAAATATCAACTAAATAATCAGTTTGTTTATAATGATTGATTAAAGGTATACAATCTAATTCATATTTAAATTCGCAAGATACACCAAATGTTTCTTCTAATCCCTCAATTAATTGTACTATTTCGTCATGTATTTGATGGCCAATACGGCTTTCCATATACCGTACATCACCTGCTAGTTCCACACTTTCTTGTATTACATTTAATGAACCTAAGCCATTAAATGAACTTATAGTTACTACACCCATATCAAAAGGATTTAATCTTCTTGAAACTACCGTTTGAACATTCGTAACAAAAGTACTCGCTGCCATAATAGCATCATTTGCTAAATGAGGACTGGAACCATGCCCACCTTTACCTTTAACTTTTAAATGGAATAATGATCGTCCTCCCATTGTTGGCCCTTTTCTATATGAAATAACATCTGGTGTGTAATCTGGGAATAAGTGTATACCATATATCTCATCAACATCATTTAAATATCCCGAGTTTATCATATCAATTGCTCCACCGGGTGCTAATTCCTCAGCATGTTGATGAACAATAACTATTTTACCTGGTAAATGATCCTTCAACTCAATTAAACTTTCTGCAAGCACCATTAAATAAGCAGTATGTGCATCATGACCACATGCATGCATCCAACCTTCATGTTTAGAAGAAAATGGTAGACCGGTATCTTCAGTAATATTCAAAGCATCAAAGTCTGCTCTTAAAGCGATTGTTCTACCTGGTTTACTACCTTCTATTTCTACTATTAATCCATAATTTCCACCAATACGATTATGTATTTTAACATCTTTATCTTTATAGAATGACTCAATATATTGTGATGTTATGATTTCGTTAAATGATGGTTCTGGGTACTGATGCAAGTGTTTATAATGTTTTATCATACTTTGCTCTTTTTGTTCTAACTTTTTAAATAATAAACTTCGTAACATATGTTCACCCCAATTTCATAAAAAGTAACTACTACACGAAGTAGCAGTTACTTTTTATCTTCTTCACTTTTAGTTTTATCTGGATGCTCATCTACTTTATCTTCTTTTTCAAAAATAGCTAAAATTGCTGTAAGGAAAAATCCTAGACCTGCACCAATCATTAATGATTTAGGTGTTCCTTCGAAAAAGAAACTCCCGATAATACACAATACACCTATTATGATATAATGTTTTATAAATTTTTTACCCAAAAATATCCCTCATTCATATATCTAATAAGTTAAATTTAACATAGAAATGAGGGATAAACCATTATATATTCTTATTTCTTATAATGTAGTGATTAATTGCTGTGAAAATAACTATACATGCAATTGAAATCCAAATTTGATATACCTTCATTGATATCATACCTTGATTTAATATTTTAGGTAAAAAGTCTAAAGGATTATATTTCATCATGTTTGCTAAATCTTCGCCAATTTTTGGTATAAATATGAATGCCTCAAATATATTAGGTAATAAAATCATACAAAGTATTGCAGCCGTATAAACAATGGCAGATTTACCTGTTAATAAATTTAATATATTTAATAATGTGACATAGAAAACAATGATTAACATTAATACGCCTAACATTTTTAGAAAATCAGTGAAACTTAAATTCCCTGCATCTATCATTGTCGATGATAACAATGTAAATAGTGTACCAAAAACAGCAAATATAATGACTACACCAACTACAGATAGTAATTTAGCATATAAATACTTAATTCGATTAGTTTTCGAATTTAAAAATAACTGTATTGTACCGAATTGCATATCACGTACAATCGTTCTAATAGCAAACATAAGTGCAACAAGTCCACCAAACATAATGAACATTGATAAAACAACTTGTGCATTGAAAGGTGCATCTAAAGTTTTAACTGAAATAATAACACCTACTGCAGGTATAATTGATAGTAAAAATCCTAAATATCCTAAAGGACTCTTGAAAATTCTTGTTAAATCATATTTTACATGTTGTCCAATATTCATTATGCTTCAACTCCTTTATTAATATTAAAGTATTGATCTCTCAACGTTGTTTTATTATTTTCGATAAATTTCGGATAAATATTTTTATTGCCAAGCTCTTTTAATACGTCTTGATAATCTTGTAATGCTTCAACAGAGATTATTGATTCTTGCTTATTGCTTGCTACTACTTTGTACTTCATAGTAAGTATGTTAAGTGCTTCATTATAAACTTCTTGTACAAAAGTAAACTTCGTTACATCCGTTGATTGATCTTTCATATTGTAATCTTCAACAATCGCGCCATCTTTCATAAACACTGTTCTGTCACATATTAGCTCTATATCTTCTAATTTATGACTAGAAATTAAAATTTTAATATTCAATTCTTTACTAACTCTTTCTAACGTCTTCAATACATCGATAGAACCATCTGGATCCATTCCATTTGTAGGCTCATCTAAAATTAAGTATTGTGGTTTGTTCATTAAAGCAACTGCTATTGATAACTTCTGTTTCATTCCCATAGAATACTTTTTAACTTTTTTATTGATATATGGTTTTATACCAAATGATTCTATTAATTGATTGATATATTGATCATCAACTTGTGTACCCAAAACATTTCTAAAAAAGTTTAAGTTATAATAGCCAGTTTTGTTCAAATATAATTTAGGATTTTCTATTAAATAGCCGACTTTAGTATTGCTTTCTTTACTAAAAGTACCATCATATTTAACAATATTTTCATTCATAATTTTCATTAATGTTGTTTTACCAACACCATTTTTTCCGATTAAACCTACAATTTGGCTTTCACCAAATTCAAAATCTATTTTTTTTAGGACATGTTGTTTTCCGTAATGTTTCTGTATTTGAGTTAATTTCACAACTACTCACCTCTTCTTTAAATTGTAATAGTATTTTTACGTGCTTTATTAATAGCTAAGATATAAGTTATAACAAATAATATAATTGAACAGCCTAAATATATTTCCATATCATATTGAGAAAATACTTCTGTATGGATATAGAACACGCCAATCAAATTATCTATATATTGAATCATGTTTGGGATAATAGCACCCACTATAATAATCCAAAATATAAGTGGGATTTTCAGCAATCTTTTATATTCAGCCAATGGTAATATCAAACTAACCGTTAACAAATTAGCAGATATATTCATGAACACACTTGTAAAGTCAATTGTGACTTCCATTCCAGATCCTTTAAATAATAAAGCTGTTGCTGATAATATTGCTAACGTAACTAGTGTTAATAGAATCAATATTATTGCTGTGAAATAATGAGCATTAATTACTGTTGATTGCTTTACTGGTAAGCTTAAAAATGTAAGCTCAGAATGATTTTTACTAATTCTTAAATAGAGATAATATGACCAAACTAAGAACACAATATGGATTGTTATGACTAATACACCTAAAATAGCAATTTTAAAGAAATTCTGTATTGGAATAACAATCAACAATGGTGACATCAATGTAATGCCTAACAATATAAATAAATATGGCTTTAATAAAACTAAGTTTCTATATAATATTGCTTTCATTTTATACCTCCATAAATATTTATTTTGTCATTTTTAGCTTTATGGATAGCCTTGTTGAACTGTATTATCCAAGTTGTCATAGCGATAATTAATAATATAGTTGGCAGGAAATACAAGTATATTTTCCATCCAAGTACATCAGCAAATGGATAAGAACGGTTTGAATAAATTCCAAAATAAAACATTGTAAAAACCACATACATTCCAACCAATATCCAAGCTCCAAACTGATTGTGATTAACTTGTGCAATTGTAGGATACACAATACTTAATGTAAATAAATTTGTGGCTACAATAAATATTGCTGCTTGTATAAATATCGTGTCTTGTTTATATATTGCAATAATGGTTACCATAACAAATGAAATAGTCGTCAATAATAAATTATATAAATAATGTGCTTTTACGATATCTATTTTGGAAATGGGTAAACTATTATAAAATATTTGACTACTTTGTTTATTCAAGAATATTGCATTATTAATACAGTGAACCGAAACAACTGCTATAAAATAAATAGGAACGAAATTAAACAGTCCATTTCCATTAACTGAAAATGTAAATTCAGAAAAGAAAGTCAAAATAAAGCACAATAAATATAATAAGTAATAGCCCTTTTCATATTGAAAATTCCGATAAAATAGTGCTTTCATTTAATCCACTTCCTTATTGAATTTATCCTTTTCAATTCTTACCATGATATCTTCAATAGATGGTGTTTCAACAACGATGTCGTTTCCAAATAACTCTACAAATACAGAGCTTTGGTTTGTTAATCCAGAAAACCCAGTGTGAGTTTCTTTAATACTTATTAACAGTTCTCTTAATTCATCATCGAGTATAGCAGAATCACCTTTAATAATTTTATAACCTTCTATAAGTTCATCAACACTTTCATTAATAACGATTGAGCCATCTTTTAAGTACACAATGTAGTCGGCTATTTTTTCTAAATCTGAAATTATATGAGTTGAAAAGAAAATTGTTTTATCTTCATCAATTAATTCTTTTTGTAAAATTTCTAGTACTTCATTCCTCACAACAGGATCAAGTCCTGCTGTTGGTTCATCTAATATATAAAGCTCAGCATGATGACTTAAAGCGATTGCTAATGAAAGTTTCATCTTCATACCTGTAGAAAATTGTTTTATCTTTTGCTTATATGGAAGTTGAAATTGGTTCATATATTTTTGAAACATATCGTGGTCCCAATTTTTATAGTATTTGCTTACAACAGATTCTATTGTTTTTATGTTCCAATTCTCATACATGTAAAGTTCAGAATATACAAACCCAATTTTGTTTTTAATTTCAACTGGGTTAGCTGTTAAATACTCACCTAATAACTTTAAATCTCCGCTTTGTTCTTTTAACAAGCCCATTATTATGCGGATGATAGTTGTTTTACCTGATCCATTAGCTCCAATAAAACCTGTAACATAACCTTTTTTTACTTCAAAACTAATATTTTTTAGTTGAAGATTTTCAACTTTATAATTTAATTGATTAACTTCTATTGCATTAGCCACTTTATTCACCTTCCTCATATATCAAAGTAATAATTTCATTTATTTCTTTAACATCCATCCCTATTAATTTAGCTTGCTTTGTTAATTCTTTAGCTAAATCTTCAATAACAATAAACTGCTTTTCTTTCATAATGGATGGGTCTTGTGATTTAACGAAAGTACCTTTTCCTCTTATGGTTGTAACAAATTGTTCTTGCTCCAAATCAACATAAGCACGTTTAGTCGTGATTAAACTTACACCTAAATCACTTGCTAACTCTCTCATAGAAGGTAATGATTCACCAGGTTCTAGATTACCTTGAAGGATATGAGCTTTAATTTGTTCTTTAATTTGTTCGTATATTGGTTGATTGCTACTATTCTGTAAAAGAATCTTCATATGAAACCTCCCGACATTTCAAAGTGTGTATAAACAGTATATACACTATATACATAGTTGTCAACAAACCATCTTTTGTGGCCACACTTATCAGCAATTTTACCTAGAATTGCTTTTAACACACCTCTTATCAGCAATTTTGCTTAGAATTGCTTTTAACACACCTCTTATCAGCAATTTTGCTTAGAATTGCTTTTAACACACCTCTTATCGAATATGTCCATATAATTGTGTAATAAAATAAGAGCCATATATAGCTCACTTTAGTACAATGTAATCGACGAAGAAA
>NZ_MWJM01000029.1:0-9306 GCF_002018435.1 Mammaliicoccus fleurettii
AGATGTGTATAAGAGACAGGCTTACTAATGATGAAAAAGAATATAAACCTGAAGAATTAGTAAGGCTTTTCAGTCCTTTTTATATCAATGAAGACACAAGTATTTTAGATAATGCTCTAGCTAGTATTCAAACTAAGCTGGAACAAGGTAAATTGCGTGGCTTGTTGAAAATTAATGCCTTTCTTGATATTGATAATACACAAGAGTATCGAGAAAAAGCCTTAACAACAATAAAGAATATGCAAGAGGGTTCGAGTTACAACGGTTTGACGCCAGTTGATAACAAGACGGAAATTGTAGAACTTAAAAAAGATTACTCCGTTTTAAACAAAGATGAAATTGACCTTATTAAATCGGAACTTTTGACAGGTTACTTTATGAATGAAAATATTTTGCTTGGTACTGCTACGCAAGAACAACAGATTTATTTTTATAACTCTACTATCATTCCTTTACTGATTCAACTTGAAAAGGAACTGACTTATAAACTGATTTCAACAGGCCGCAGACGAATAAATAAGGATAATTTATATTATGAACGCATAATCGTAGATAACCAGCTATTCAAGTTTGCAACTTTGAAAGAATTAATTGACTTGTATCATGAAAATATTAACGCTCCTATTTTTACACAGAATCAACTTCTTGTTAAAATGGGCGAGCAACCAATCGAGGGTGGAGATATTTACATAACTAACCTTAATGCAGTTGCTGTTAAAAATCTAAGTGACCTACAAGGCAGTAGAAAGGACGTAACAAGCACAGATGAAACTAATAACCAATAGTGCTGAAATTAAAGTGACTGAAAACGAGGACGGTTCTAAGTCGTTCCAAGGTATTGGGTCAGAAGTTGGTGTAGAGAACCGTAATGGTATTATCTTGACTCCTAACTGTATTGAGTTTGCTAGAGAACGATATCCATTGCTATATGAACATGGTGCTGGATCTAGCGAAGTCATCGGGGACGCAAAAGTTTATTATGACTTAGCTTCTAATAAATATCTAACTGACTTTACGCTTTATGACAATGCACCAAACATTAACAAGGCTGTTGAAAATGGAGCGTTTGATTCACTATCAATTGCCTATTACATTACAGATTATGAGTTTAATGAAAATGATGCTCTAGTTGTAAATAAAGCACAGTTTAAAGAGATTTCTCTTGTTTCAGTACCAGCAGACCCTAACGCAAAATTTATTCAAAATGCATTGGGAGAAGAACTCACAGAAGAACGCAACAAAATTATTGAAAGCCGTAACGCTTTAAAAGAAATTGAGGATATTAAAAAGAAATATGAATAAACCTGATTTAATCGAAAAACAAAATCGCTTGGCAGAGCTTAAAGAAAATAACGTATCTTTAAAATCTCAAATTAGTGGCTTTGAAGTAAAAAACGCAATTGAAGACTTGCCAAAAGTACAAGAATTAGAAAAAACACTTTCAGAAAATTCAATTGAAATTATCAAAATTGAGAACGAACTTAACGCACAGGAAGAAAAACCAAAAGGAAAAGCTAAAATGACAAACTTTATTGAATCACAAAACGCTGTAACAGAATTTTTTGATGTATTGAAAAAGAACGCTGGTAAATCAGAAATCAAAAACGCTTGGAACGCAAAACTTGCTGAAAATGGTGTAACTATCACAGATACAACTTTCCAACTTCCACGTAAATTGGTTGAATCAATCAACACAGCTTTGCTAAATACTAACCCAGTATTCCAAGTCTTCCGTGTTACAAATGTCGGCGCTTTGCTCGTATCACGCTCTTTTGATTCATCAAATGAAGCACAAGTCCACAAAGACGGACAAACAAAAACAGAGCAGGCAGCCACACTCACTATTGATACTCTTGAACCTGTGATGGTTTATAAATTGCAATCACTTGCTGAACGTGTTAAACGTCTTCAAATGTCATATTCTGAACTTTACAACTTGATTGTAGCAGAACTTACACAAGCCATTGTAAACAAAATTGTTGACCTTGCACTTGTTGAGGGAGACGGAACAAACGGTTTTAAATCAATCGAAAAAGAAGCAGACGTCAAAAAAATCAAAAAGATTACTACAAAAGCACCAAAAACAGGTACAACACCATTTGCAGACGCTATTGAAGAAGCGGTTGACTTTGTTCGTCCTACTGCTGGACGTCGCTATTTGATTGTTAAAGCAGAAGACCGCAGAGCCTTGTTAGATGAGTTACGCCAAGCGACTGCTAACGCTAACGTTCGTATTAAAAATGATGACGCTGAAATTGCTTCAGAAGTTGGAGTAGATGAAATCATTGTTTATACAGGTACAAAGGCTGTTAAACCTACTGTATTAGTAGACCAAAAATATCACATTGATATGCAAGACCTTACTAAAGTTGATGCCTTTGAATGGAAAACTAATAGCAACATGATTTTGGTTGAAACACTAACAAGCGGACACGTTGAAACTCTTAACGCTGGTGCAGTAATTACAGTCTCATAAGAATAAAATGGAGGAAGTAAATGATAGATTATATTAAAGTCTATTGTGGTATTCCGATTTTAGTAACAGCTTATGATAGTAAACTTATCTTATTCCGTTCAATAGCTATTAAATTGCTAGAAAAAAATGGTATTAAAGCTGACGAAACAAGTGTATTAGTGAAAGAATTTATCTCTTGTTATTGTCGGCTTAATATTGTTGATGAACCAGCTGAACAATGGCGAAATGCTGAAATGAAACGTTTGGCTTCTTTGCAAGAGTTAATGTATTATGGAGGTATTTAATGATATTTTCACAAGTAACATTGCAAGTTGAAACGACTGTTAAGAAGAAGAACGGTGCAGAAGCTAATGTTATAAAGCCTATCGTTTTACCAGCAGTTAAACAGAGAATTAGTCAGTTAAGACTTGATGAGTTTTCTATGATTGGACTAGGTAAAAATATAAGATACGAGCTTAACGGAATCGGAGAAATGGAAGACTTAATTTTCAACTATTTCTTGGACGAAAAAGGCAATATTTTCAAGCGGACAACATGGGAAAGAAACCCTAAGAATAACAAGATTATTTTAGAGGGGGTAGTAAGCAATGGAATTTGATTCTTATATAGATTGGTATAACAATTTACTTACAATGCCTTTAAATGACGTTATTTTAGGCGTTAAGGACACGATACAAGACAAGACGGTATATTTGTCACTTAGTGACTCAAAGGTGCTTAAAATGGATAATACGAGCTTTGTCATGGGTTACTATTATCAAGTTGTTTTATCTGTTAAAGACGTTGATGATAAACTTGTTGGACTAGTCGGAGATGTTTTGCGAAACGGTTGGAATATGACGAACTGGTCAGAGAATAGCCATTTGTATAACTATACTGGCACTGTTTATTTGCCTTGTGGTGCAGGTGGTCAAGCATGGCAGTAAATTCACTTAATACATCAATCATAGCTAAAGAAATGCAAACTAAAGTAACAGAACGCATGGGCGATTGGTTTGAAGCAGAGTTTAAGGCTAAGGCAAATGCTGCAGCCCGAAGGACTAGACTAATCAGAAGCCACGGTCACACCTATACTTATGCTAGATATCAAAATACTGGTCAATTGGCAAGAAACTTAAAACAAGTTAAAAAAGGCGATAAAGTAGTAGTTAATGCAGGTACTAGAGCTAATTATACTAATGGTTATCATGGTATGTATTTCTTGGTTGAAAAAAAAGGTATACAAGACGTTAAAACAACATTGAAAAAAGGCGCTAATTATGCTAATTCAATGAAATTATAGAAAAGAGAAAAAATGAAATTAGATTATAATTCACGTGAGATTTTTTTTGGTAATGAAGCTCTAATCGTAGCTGATATGGCTAAGGGGAGTAACGGAAAACCAGAGTTCACTAACCATAAAATTGTAACTGGTTTAGTATCAGTTGGCGAAATGGAAGACCAAGCGGAAACTAATAGCTATCCAGCTGATGACGTACCAGACCATGGAGTTAAAAAAGGCGCTACCTTACTTCAAGGCGAAATGGTATTCATTCAAACAGACCAAGCGCTTAAAGAAGACATTTTAGGTCAACAAAGAACAGCAAATGGCTTGGGTTGGTCTCCTACTGGTAATTGGAAAACAAAATGTGTTCAGTACCTAATTAAAGGGCGCAAACGTGATAAAGTTACAGGAGAATTTATTGACGGTTATCGTGTAGTCGTTTATCCTAAATTGAAACCTACAGCAGAACCAACGAAAGAATCAGAAACAGATTCAGTAGACGGTGTCGACCCTATCCAATGGACGTTGGCAGTACAAGCTACTGAATCAGACATTTATTTGAATAATGGTAAAAATGTAGCTGCTATTGAGTACGAAATTTGGGGAGAACAAGCAAAAGACTTTGCTAAGAAAATGGAAAGTGGACTGTTCATCATGCAACCTGACACGGAACTTGCTGGCGAAGTTACATTAGTAGCTCCAACTCTTGCGAACGTTCAAACGAAAACTAAAGGGCATAATGACGGAACAATCGTAGTACCAAGCACTTTGAAAGACTCTAAAGGACAAGATGTAAGAGTAACATCAGTGATTAAAGACGCACAAGGAAAAGTAGAAACAAACAATGAACTTGCGCCCGGTGCCCATCTCGTAACGTTCTCCGCTGACGGATATCAAGATGTTACCTCAGGCGTTGCTGTAACTGACAAACCCTGAGGTGCCCGACGGGGCTAACCACGTAGCCTTAGCATATAGTGCAGACGGAAAAGATAGATTCACAACCACTTACCCTAACTTGAATTTATTAGACGGTACTAAACACTTTAGTGGTGATTGGAAGAATTCAATTGGTTGGACAGTTGACCCAACAACACATAAAGGCCTAACTGTTAAAAAACGAACTGAACCATGGGGCGGCATATCCAAAACATTTACAGCTCCGAAAGACGGTACTTATACTTTCTCAGCTTATGTTAAAAGTTCAGGAAATGATGCAAATGCAACTAGATTTGTTCTTGTAGATGATGAAGGTACTTCCATTGTTCCTGATAAGAAAATGGGTCACGACTTTGATTGGATGAGAGATAGTTTCTCTACACCATTAAAAGCTGGCCAAAAAGTTTCAGCAACATATGAAATGACTGGTTCAGGCTCAGATTCAATTTTATGGACTGCTGGTCATAAGTGGGAAGAAGGTTCAACTGCTACACCTTGGATGCCTTCAGCAAGTGAAGCAACAGTCGAAGATTATCCAAGCCACATCGGAACATATGCTGATAATAACTCCAACGAACAAAGCACAAACCCAGAAAAATATACTTGGAAAAAAATAGAATAAGTAAAGGAATATATATAAAATGGCAAAACAATTAAGTACAGCACGTAAATTTAAAATGATTACAGGGAAAGACCTTTTTCAGCAACAAAAAGCAATGGATACAGAACTTAAAAAAGAAGACGGAGAAATTACTGATGTAATGGAATTCGTTCAATATGGTCTATACTTGGCTCTTTTTCAAGATAACATTGTAAAAGCTAAAAGTGACTTTTCAGACTTTCGTTCTAGCTTTGAGTTCGATACTGCCGGTAAAGGACTTAAAGAACTAGTTGAACTGTGGCAGAAAGAAATTTAATAAGCTGAAAGGACTGTAAATGATTTTAAAACATGCAATTAGATACTTAGAGCTAACTGGTTCAGACTTTATTACAGATTTAAAAGACTTTGCAGACTTACAAAATTCTTTTGTCGCTGGATATATTCCTGATGACTTTACAGAGCAAATGGAGAGCTTTACAGACAAGTTATTGATACTTTGGGTAGATTGTAACGGAGGGCTGCAAAATGCCTTAGACGACAAAACAGAGCTTCCTACAACTAACGAGTTAATCAATATCTTCTGTAAAACTGTTTTTATTCAAGAAAAAGAGGAAACGGAAGACGAAATGGTCTTCTTTTCTTCTAGTTCATTGATTAAGAAAAAGAAAGATACTGCAAGGGAAAATAAAACTTTAGAACTTTTGACTATTTTAGGCAATAACGAAATTGATATAACACAGTTCATGGAAATGGAACTAGAACTTGTTTATAAAATAATTGAACTTATTGCAGAGAAGAAGAAAGAGGAAAAAGAAAAAGAGAAAAGGCGCAAGAGAAAGGGTATATAATGGCAAGTAATGCAACGTTTGAGGTCGAGATATACGGTAATACCACAAAGTTCGAGAACTCACTTAAAGGCGTTAATACCGCAATGTCAGGGCTTAGAGGAGAAGCTAAAAACTTACGTGAAGCTCTAAAACTTGACCCAACAAATACCGACAAAATGGCACAATTGCAGAAGAACTTACAAACGCAGTTGGGCTTATCACGTGACAAAGCAGCAAAATTAAAACAAGAACTTTCTACGGTTGACAAAGGTACGTCAGCAGGTCAAAAGAAATGGCTACAACTTACTAGAGATTTAGGGACAGCAGAAACACAAGCTAACAGGCTAGAGAGCGAAATAAAGCAAGTCGAGAGTGCTATTAGTTCAGGCTCTTGGGACATTGACGTTAAAATGGACACTAAAGGCGTTAATAGCGGAATTGACGGCATGAAGTCACGCTTTAGCAGTCTTAGAGAGATTGCTATTGGTGCATTCAGGCAAATTGGTGCAAGTGCTGTTAGTGCTGTTAGCAATGGCTTAAAAGGCTGGGTATCTGACGCAATGGACACCCAGACAGCCATGATTGCCTTAAAGAACACAATGAAGTTTAAAGGCAATGGGCAAGACTTTGATTATGTAAGTAAATCTATGCAGAAGCTCGCTAGAGATACAAACGCAAATAGTGAAGATACTCTAAAACTTTCAACAACGTTCATTGGTTTAGGAGATAGTGCAAAATCAGCAGTTGGTAAAACAGAAGCATTAGTAAAAGCTAACCAAGCATTTGGTGGTACTGGAGAAAACTTAAAAGGTGTCGCACAGGCTTATGGTCAGATGTCGGCAAGTGGTAAAGTCACAGCTGAAAATATTAATCAGTTGACTGACAATAATACCGCTCTTAGTGCTTCTTTGAAAGATACTGTTATGCAAATGAACCCACAATTAAAGCAGTATGCTTCATTCAATGAAGCTGTTTCAGCTGGTGCTGTCTCAATGGAGATGCTCGATAAAGCTATGCAAAAAGCAGCAAACGGTTCAAGCAGTGCTACAAAAACAATAAGGGACACTTGGTCTGGTTTTAATGAAGATTTATCGCAATCCTTACTTCCTACACTTGAAGCTTTAACGCCTGTTATCAATGCTTTAATTGATAAAATGGACGATTGGGGTAAAGGTGCTGGTAAAGCTATAGAAAATGTAGTCAAGTATTTCCAAGACTTGTTCAAACAGTTACAACAAAATGGTGCGATAACTCAATTTTCTGCTATATGGGATAATCTAAAAAGTGCATTCGGTTCGGTAATTGGAATTATTGGTAACCTTATAAAATCTTTTGCTGGAGTTGATGATTCTGCCGCAAAAAATAAAACTTCTGTTGAGAATGTGGCAGGAGTAATTGGTTCGCTTGCTTCTAAGTTTGCTGATATCACGAAAAGCATTGCTGACTTTGTTGGAAAAATTAGTGAAAGTAAAAGCGCAATGGATGCTGTAAAAGTAGCTTTAATTGCTTTAGCTGGTGCTTTCGTTGCTATGAAAGTTATCAACGGAATCATTAAGGCTTATGAGACATACAATAAGATTGTTGAAGCTGCTACAATTATACAAGGGGATTTCAATGCTATAATGGCTGTCAACCCATTTGTACTTCTTGGAATAGCAATCGCCGCTGTCGTTGCTGGTCTAATTTATTTCTTTACTCAAACAGAAACAGGGAAAAAGGCTTGGGCTAGTTTTGTGGACTTCTTGAAGAGTGCATGGGATAGCGTAGTTTCATTCTTTAGCGGTATCGGTCAATGGTTCGCTGATGTATGGAATGGAGCAGTTGACGGAGCAAAAGCTATTTGGCAAGGTTTAGTTGATTGGTTCATCGGTATTGTACAAGGTATTCAAAACGTTTGGAATGGAATAACAACATTCTTTAGCAATTTATGGACAACTGTTATTGGTGGCATTCAATCTGTATGGGGCGGAGTAACTGACTTTTTTAGTGGAATATTCGACGCAGTTAGTTCAGTAGTTTCTGCAGTATTTAGCGCTATTGGTGGCTTTGCTAGTTCAGCTTGGGATGTACTGGTTGGCGTATGGAACGCAGTAGCTGGCTTCTTTGGCGAAATATTTAATGCAGTAAGTAATGTTGTGTCTAATGTATTCAATGCAATTGGTAGCTTTGCTTCTAGCGCTTGGGGAGTTGTTCAGTCAATATGGAACGCTGTTTCAGGATTCTTTAGTGGTATATTCAATAGTGCTAAAGATATAGTTAGCGGAGTGTTTAGTGCCATTGGTGGTTTTGCTTCTAATGCTTGGTCAAAAATTTCAGGTGTCTTCAACGGAGTAGGTAATTTCTTTAGCGGAGTATTCAATGGTGCTAAAAATGCAGTAAGTGGAGTATTTAGTGCCTTTGGTGGTTTCGCTTCTAAAGCTTATGACGCAATAACAGGAGTATTTAATGGGCTTGGTAGCTTCTTTAGTGGGATATTCGGAGGAATCAAAGATACAATAGATAGCGTTCTAGGTGGTGTCACAGGTACGATTGAAAAAATATCAGGAGCTATTAACGGTATCGCTGGGAAACTTGGCGGAATGTTTAAAGGTTCTATGGTAGTAGGTTTGCCAGAATTTAACTTATCTTCTAGCGGTTACGGTTTAAGTACGAACAGCGTATCAAGCGATAATAGAACATATAATACATTTAATGTACAAGGTGGTGCTGGTCAAGATGTTTCTAACTTAGCACGAGCAATCAGACGAGAATTTGACCTAGGGAGGGCTTAATGGTAAGACAGTACAAAATACATACCAACTTAGACGGAATAGACGACAAAGTTTGGGATGTTACAAATGGAAAAGTTAGATTTTACCAGCCCTCTAATTTAGGGTTACAATCAACTAATAATATTTGGCAAAGTAACGGTATCGGAGTAATGGGGACTCGTTCAATTACCCAGCCACAAATAGAGTTCAAGTTAGAAACGTTTGGCGAAAGTTTAGAAGAAAACTATCGGTTAATGAAAGACTTCGTGAATGATATTCTTAGCAAAAAATTCGTTACACTTGAATATCAAACAGAGATTTTTCAGGTATATGCCGATTTAGCTTTAGCAGATGTCACAAAGACAGAGGGTTACGGTAAGAACGGAACTTTCAGCGAAAAGATAACTTTTGATATAATCACAAAGTGGTATACCTGTCTCTTATACACATCT